>NZ_JBHVKW010000036.1:0-273 GCF_042797905.1 Amycolatopsis sp. NPDC057786 | reverse complement strand
CCCCGCTTCTGGCCCCCATTGGGGCTCCCCCCCCCCCACGGCCAGGGACTCGCGTGATTGGCGGGCCGACACCCGTGACGGAATGGACGACACGCGTGACTGGCCGGACGGCACGTGTGACTGGCCGGACGACGCGCGACGCGCTACGGCCGCGAGCGTGGCGTCCATCGGATCACGCGTGGCGTCCGGCGGATCACGCGTGTCGGCCATTGGGTCACGTGTGGCGGCCGGGGCCGGGCCAGGGCTCGTGAGTGGCAGGGACGGTTCTAACCG
>NZ_JBHVKW010000035.1:0-68426 GCF_042797905.1 Amycolatopsis sp. NPDC057786 | reverse complement strand
CGACACGCCACCACTCGGTGGACGTCACTGGAGATGCATCGTCGCTGGCCACCACCCCAAACTACTCCGAATCGAACACCTGCGCTAGCCCAAACAGCCTAGTATTCAAAAATGCTGGAAAATACGAACCGAAGCGCTCTTAAGCGTGCGAAGAACGCGAAGAGTGCGAAGAACGCGAAGCGAATAAGGAGGGAGAGGTGGCCGCAATCAGTCGACTAATTGCGACCACCACCCCGGACCCGAGGCTCACGCGGCACGGTGGATGACGCTGTCGTCCAGCCGCGTGCGCGCGTGGACCTTGGCACCGCCCTCGCCGGCGGCGACGGAGTTGCGCACGGAACCCTTGGTGCTCTTGGCGTCCACCGAGGCGGTGTCCCCGTCGACACCGACCTCGATACCGCCGGACGCGTTCGCCAGCTCGGCGGAACCCTGCGACAGCCGTCCGACGCGGATCGGGCAGTTGGCGGCCTGGGCGACGACGTCGCCGTCGGCGCGGTCGATGTCGAAACTCCCGCTCGAACCGGAGAGGTCGACGTCGGACCGTGCGTGCCCGATCCAGACCTTCCCGGTCGAACCCGAGTACTTGACGATGCCGCCGGCCTCGCCGATCCGCACCCCGGCCGAGCCGCCTTCGACGGCCACGGTCCCGGTGACGTGTCCGATCGCGACCTCACCGGCCGCGAGGTCGCCGCGCACCGCGGTGACGCTATCGATCCGGACCTGGCCCGACGACATCTCCAGCGAGCAGTCGCCGAACTGTCCTTCGGCGCTCACGTCCGACCAAGCCGTGTTCAGCACCAGCTGTGAACCGGTGGGCACTTCGACGGTGATCGCGACCGAGCCGTCCTTGCCGCCCGCCTTCTTCGTCTCGATCGACAGTTTCCCGTCGTCGAAGGCGACCTTGGTGTTGGCGGTGACCTTCACGTCCGACTTGCTCGCGGCGTCGATCGGCTCGACCAGTACCGCCGTGTCCTGGCGGTCGCTCGCGGCGACGCGCACCCGGGCACCGGCGATGGTCAGCGTGGCGGTGATCGGCTGAGGCGTGGGGAAAACAGACATCTCGAACTCCTCGGTGGTGGTGATCTCCTGTGGTGAAAACAACGATCACCGACCGGCCTGACACCGGACCGCCACGGCGCTGACACGCCGGGGACACGGGAGTTCAGTTCATCAGCGCGGTCAGCGCGGAGGTCTCCAGTGCGCGCTTGTTCTCCCGCTCGGACGCCCAGCTCGTCGTGGTGGCGGTCATGCGCCCGGCCGGTGGGGTTCCGAGGCAGTGCGGGGCCAGCGCGGCGAAGAAGTCGTCCGCGTCGATGAGGGTTTCCTGGGTGTGGACGCCGGGACGGTGGGCGGCGGGGACGAGCAGCGCCGATACCGCGAGCGGGACGCCGGTGGCCGCGGCCATGGTGAATCCCGGGGTGTTGGCCAGGATCGTGGCCGCGACACCGGGACGCCCTTCGCGAATGCCCGTGGCCACGGCGAACAGCGGAGGCGGAGTGCCTCGTCTGAAGATGTCGCTCGTCTCCGAGGGCAGCAGTTTCTCCGCTCGTTCGAGCAGGGCGGCGGCGCGTTCGGGGTTCAGCGCCCCGGCGTCGATGAGGCGCCGCAGCCCCGCCAGCGCCCTGAGCGCCGTCTTGTCCCCGACGCAGACGTTGGTGCTGGAACGCAGCGTGGGAAAGGCGCGATGCAGGGTCACGGCCTCGGGATGGCCGACGGTGCGCCCGCTCAGGACGCCCAGCCCGGGATGGTGCCAGCTCAGCTTCTCGAGTGCCGGGCGGTTCACCAGCCGCCCTTCGCGCAGGACGGGGATGGTGCCGCTGATCTGCTCCATCATGTGCACGACCGCCGCGCCGGGACCCGGCCCGGTGTGCGGGTTCTCCGGCTGGGCCGCGGCGATGTTCCAGCCGGTGAGGAGGGTTTCGACGGTGTCCAGTTCCCGCGCCGCGCGCACGGCGAGCATGCTCGAGACGCCGGGGCTGGCGCCGGTGCCGATCAGGGCGCAAATCCCCGCGGCCTTGGCCCGCCCGTCGAGTTCGAGCATGCGCAACGTCGGTTCCGGATCGTCGCAGATGTCGACGTAGTCGCGGCCCGCGTCGATGGCGGCCGTCAGGGTCGGCACGCCGAACCGGAAGAACGGGCCCCACCGTGTTGACGACCAGGTCGTGCTGCCTCATCAGGGTTACCAGTCCGGCGTGGTCCGTCGCGTCCGCCCGTCGTGCGGACACCTTGGCTCCCAACGAGTCCGCGACCGCGGTGGCCCGCGCCAGATCCCGGTCGGCGATCACCACACCGGTCACCGAATCGTCCGCGGCCAGGACCTCCGCCGCGGCCGCTCCCATCTCGCCGCCGCCCCCGAGTGCGAGAACACGCATGTCAGACCCCCTGTTTGATATATTTACTGTCATGACAGTAAATCAAGTCGGAAGGCCGAGCAAGGCCCGTGAGCGGATCCCGGAGATTCTTCGCGCCACCGCCGAAGTGGTGGTGCGCGAAGGGCTCGCGGGGGTGACCTTCGCGAAGGTGGCCGAGGCGGCGGGGATGCAGCGCACGCTGGTGCTGCATTACTTCGGCTCACGGGACGAGCTGCTCGGCGCCTTCATCGAGCACGCCGTCGGCGCCTTGGGAACGGAGATCTTCCGCCGCGATCCCGGCCTGTCCCTGCGTGAACGGGTGCTGTCCCTCTTCGCGCCGGGGGCCTACCGGTCACACGAGGATCTGGTCGTGTGGACCGAATTGGTGGCGTTGAGCGCGCGCGACGCGGAGGTGCGGCGTCGTCTGCGCGAGCTGTGGACCGGGCTTTGGCTGCCCGAACTGGAGGCGCTGCTGGCCGCGCACTGTCCCGGCGCTTCCGCCGACGACGTCGCGGACACGGTCTACGCGTTGGTATGCCTGTTCGAGGCGCACTGGGCGTTCAGCATCCAGGACGTCGCCGACGAACGCCGCCGTCATCAGGTCGAACGCGCGGCCCTGCTCATCCTGGATCGGTTGCCGACGGCGGCGTCCTGACGTCCTCGGGGGTCTTGTCCGCCCGCAGTCCCCGCCAGGTCGTGTGCCGCAGGCGGCCGTCCGGGGTCCAGTTCCGGTGCACGACCTCCCCGACGAGTTCGGGCTCCACCCAGTGCACCCGTCGTGCGCGGTCGCGGGGGACCTCCGAAGCGAACGGCGGCTTCTTCCGTTCCAGCGGGGTGAGCCGGGCGTGCAGGTCTTCGAGGACCTTGTCGCTGAATCCGGTCCCGACGTCACCGATGTACCGAAGGTCGCCGGATTCGTCGTGCGCGCCCAGCAGCAGCGCGCCGAGTGTCCCCGAGCGCCGTCCGTCACCGGGACGCCAGCCGCCGATCACGACCTCCTGGGTGTGCCACAGCGCCCGTTTGATCCACTGCCGCGTCCGCTTGCCGGGGTAGTACCGGCTGTCGAGCTTCTTCGCGATCAGTCCTTCGAGCCCGTGTCGCCGGACGACTTCGAGCAGCTGATCGGGGGAGATGTCGTCGTCGGTGTACCCAGGCGGGACGGCGATGCGGCCGCCGGCGCCCAGGGACGTCAGCACCTCGCGCCGGGCTTCGTACGGCTCGTCGAGCAAGAGGTTTCCGTCGAGGCACAGCACGTCGAAGGCGAAGAAGTGGACTGGACTGCGTTCCAGCAGTGACTCGTCCGGAGTACGCAGATGCCGCGTTTGCAGCAGCGGGAAGTTGGGGCGTCCTTGGTCGTCGAGGACGACGATCTCGCCGTCGAGGACGGCTTCACGGCCGCTGAGCGCCTCGGCGGTCACGTCCGGGTACGTCGCCGTGACGTCGAGGCCGCGGCGGCTGGTCAGTCGCGTCTCGCCGTCCCGCGCGACACGCAGGCAGCAGCGGTAGCCGTCCCATTTGTATTCGTAGCCCCATCCGCCGGTGGGCAGGTCACCGTCGGTCGCCAGCATCGGGGCGATCGCGTCCGGCACGGTGCTCATGCCTCACGGTACCCCGGAAAGCCCACCGGTGATCTATGGTCGAAGGGTGCCTGAGGAGCGGATAACGGTCGAGGTCGAGGGGCGGCGGCTGGGCCTGTCCAATCTGGACAAGGTGCTCTACCCCGCGCACGGTTTCACGAAACGCGAGGTCCTCGACTACTACCGCCGGATAGCCCCCGTCATGCTCCCCCATCTGCGCGACCGCGCCGCCACGTTCCGCCGGTTCCCCGACGGTGTCGACGGCGAACCGTTCTACGAGAAGAACGTTTCCCGGCACGCCCCCGACTGGGTGCGCACGGCGCGGCTCACCAACCGCGGCCGCCGGGGCGGGGACGAGACGCTCGACTACCCGGTCGTCGGCGACCTGCCGACGCTGATGTGGGCGGCCAATCTCGCCGCGCTGGAACTGCATATTCCACAGTGGACGGTCGGCGCGCGCGGCGCGCGGAAATCGCCTGATCTGCTGGTGTTCGACCTCGATCCCGGGCCGCCCGCGGACGTCGTCGACTGCTGCCGGGTCGCCGAGGTCCTCAGCGACCTGCTCATCGGGGACGGGCTCACGGTGTACGCGAAGACGAGCGGCAACAAGGGAATGCAGCTGTACTGCCCGGTGCGCACGCGGTCCGACGAGCGCACCTCCGAGTACGCCAAGGCCGTCGCGGAGGAACTCGCGCGCCGCTCACCGGAAACCGTGGTGGCCAGGATGACGAAGGCCATCCGTCCCGGTCGCGTGTTCATCGACTGGAGCCAGAACAACACCGCCAAGACCACCATCGCGCCGTACTCGCTGCGGGGCCGCGCCATCCCGACCGTCTCCACGCCGGTGACCTGGGAGGAGGTCGAAGCCTGCCGCAAGGCCGAGGATCTGCTGTTCACCGCCGGGCAGGTGCTCGAGCGTGTCGAGGAGATGGGCGACCTGTTCGGCGACATCGCCGAGCATCGCGCGGCCGTTCCCCAACGGTGACCGTGGTCATGTTTGAACCGTCCCCGACGGGAAACTCCCAGGTCAGAGGAGTGACCCGAATGAACGAGACAGCCAAAGACCCCGAAGGCCTCTCATGCCGGGCCCTGGCCATGTTGCGAGCCGTGGCTCAGGGCAGGGCTGAGATCACCGTCAGCCTGGAGCCGGATCTCTATGTCGACGGCCTGCCGTGCAGCGACCAGAGCACGGCCCACCGCCTCGCCCACGCCGGACTGATCCGGCTGCCCGCCGGTGGGGTTCCCGGCAGCCGGATACCCGCGGAATTGTCCGAAACAGGACAGGACCTCCTGGAGCCGCTCCCGTCCGCCGCGTAGCCCGGAAAGACCACTGTGGACTCCCGCCCGTTCCGCATACGATCTGCGGAGCGGGTGCGCGGGGGTGCGTGCCCATCGGCTGGTACCTCCGGGACCGGTGAGGATGTGGCTGTTGACCGGGTATCACACACTGGCCGAGACCGAGAACGCCGTGCGGGCCAAACTGGGCGGGATCCCGCTGCTCTGGGAGCGGATGGAGGCGGTGGCCAATCTTCATCGCGCCGCGACGGCCGTCCGGCTGCATTTCGAGAACTCGGTTCTGCGCACCGCCGGTCTCACCTGGACCGCATTCGTGGTGCTGTGGGTGGTGTGGATCTTCGGCGAGAAGGAGACCCGGCACGTCGCCGCGGAGTCCGGTATCACCAAGGGGACGCTGACCGGGGTCATGAAGACCCTGGAGGCGCACGGACTGGTCACCCGGCGCAAACATCCGGTCGACGGACGCCTGGTGCTGCTCGCGCTGACGCCGGAGGGGGAGCGGCTGATGCGGGAGCTCTTCCCCGAGTTCAACCAGGAGGAAGCGTTCGTCACCGAACGGCTCAGCCCCGCGGACTGCACCGCGCTGGCGGCTTCGCTGCGGGAGATCGTCAGGCAACTGGAGGAGAAGGGCGAGGAACGGCGTACCCGGAAGAGCTGACCCCTACCGAAGACGGTTGCGCGAGGCCTCCGCCTGCTCCTACGTTTTTTGGAGCCGAACGAAGCGAAGGGCGCGCTTGATGGACTTCCGGTACTGGCTCGGTCAGGCGTTGACGTCGAACGAGGGGTGGGCGGAGACGTTCGGCTCCTTCCGGCCGCATCCGTCACTGGAGATCTCCGACGGGCGGTTCGAGGCCGCCTTCGAAGAGCTCACCGAGCGGCTGAAGGACAACTACCCGTTCTTCCACCCCTCCTACGCCGGCCAGATGCTGAAACCGCCGCATCCGGCCGCGGTGGTCGGCTACCTGGCCGCGATGCTGGTCAACCCCAACAACCACGCGCTCGACGGCGGCCCGGCGACCGCCGAAATGGAACGCGAGGTCGTCCGGCAGCTGGCCACGATGTTCGGCTACACGGAACACCTGGGGCATCTGACCACCAGCGGCACGGTGGCGAACCTCGAAGCACTGTTCGTCGCGCGGGAAACGCATCCCGGCAAGGGGATCGCGTACAGCGCCGAGGCGCATTACACGCACGGCCGGATGTGCGGTGTGCTCGGCGTCGAGGGGCATACGGTGCCCGTCGACGCGCGCGGCGCGGTGGACCTCGACGCGCTCGAAGACCTATTGCGCACCGGGAAGATCGGCACCGTGGTGCTCACCGCCGGCACGACGGCGCTCGGCACGGTGGAGCCGGTCCACGAGGCGCTGGCGCTGCGTGAACGCTACGGCGTCCGGGTGCACGTCGACGCCGCCTACGGTGGGTTCTTCCGTCTTCTGTCCGGTTTGGACGGTCCGGAAGGGCTGCCCGAGGCACCGTGGCTCGCCATCGCCGAGGCCGATTCGATCGTCATCGACCCGCACAAGCACGGCCTCCAGCCCTACGGTTGCGGCGCGGTGCTGTTCAAGGATCCCGCGGCTGGCCGGTTCTACCTGCACGATTCGCCGTACACCTACTTCACGTCGGAAGACCTGCATCTCGGCGAGATCAGCCTCGAATGCTCACGGGCGGGCGCGGCCGCCGCCGCGTTGTGGCTCACCTTCCGGGTGCTGCCGCCCACCCCCGACGGGCTGGGCCGGGTGCTCGCGGCCGGGCGCCGCGCGGCGTTGCGGTGGGCGAAGCTGCTGGAGGACTCCGAGCGGTTCGACCTGTACCAGCCACCGGAACTCGACATCGTCACCTACTTCCCCCGTACGGAACCGCTTTCGCTGTCGAATATCGACCAGGCGAGCGCGCGGATCCTGCGCAACGGCATGGCCGCGGCGCGGGAACCGGTGTTCCTCAGCACGCTGCGGGTGAGCGAGGCTCAGTTCGGTCTGCGTCACACCGGGGCCGAGGCGGATGCGGACGGCGCGCGGATCCTGCGTAGCGTGCTGATGAAGCCCGAAAGCGAGGACCACGTCGACCGGCTCCACGAGCGGCTGGAAGAGTTGTCCCGCGGTTGAGCTTCCCAGTACGCCGCAGACGAATGGATCCACCATGCCCGCACCAGGTCCCGCCGAACCCGTGACCGCGATCGAAACCCGGTCGCTCGGGAACGGTTTCCGGCGGCGCCACGTCACCATGCTGGCCATCAGCGGGGCCATCGGCGCCGGCCTGTTCGTCGGCACCGGCGCGGGGATCAAGACCGCCGGCCCCGGCATCCTGCTGTCGTACGTGGTCGCGGGTCTGCTCATGGTGCTCGTGATGCGCATGCTGGGCGAGATGGCCGCCGCCGAGCCGAGCAGCGGTTCGTTCTCGGTGTACGCGGAGAAGGCGCTCGGGCGCTGGGCGGGGTTCACCGTCGGCTGGCTGTACTGGTCGCTGCTGGTGGTCGTGGTCGCGGCCGAGGCCACCGCGGCGGCGGGGATCGCGAACGGCCTGCTGCCGCAGATTCCACAGTGGACCTGGGTGCTGCTGTTCATGGCCGTGCTGACCGTGGTGAACCTGTTCGCCGTGCGCTCGTTCGGGGAATTCGAGTTCTGGTTCGGCGCGATCAAGGTGACCGCTGTGGTCGGCTTCCTCGTTCTCGGCACGCTCGCGGTATTCGGGATCCTGCCGGGTACGACGCCGGTCGGCCTCGACAACCTCACCGGGCACGGCGGTTTCCTGCCCAACGGACTCCAAGGCGTGCTGACCGGCCTGCTCGCGGTCGCGTTCTCCTTCGGTGGCATTGAACTGGTCACCATCGCCGCGGCGGAGTCCGAGGACCCGGCGGATTCGATCCGCCGCACCACGCGCACGGTCATCGTGCGGCTGCTGCTGTTCTACGTCGGTTCCGTGGCGCTGATGGTGTTGTTGCTGCCGTGGGAGACCGCTTCGGCCAACACCAGCCCGTTCGTGACCATCCTGGAGCGGATCGGGGTGCCGTCGGCGGCGCTCCTGATGAGTTTCGTCGTACTGACCTCGTTGCTCTCGGCGCTGAACGCGAATCTCTACGGCGCCTCGCGGATGGTGTTCTCCTTGGCCGACCGCGGTGAAGCGCCGCGCGCGATGCTGAAGCTGTCCTCCGCGGGCGTCCCGCGGACGGCGGTGCTCGCTTCGGTGGCCTTCGGTTTCGTGGCCGTACTGCTGAACTTCCTCGCTCCCGAACACGTCCTGCCGTTCCTGCTGAACGCCATCGGGGCGAATATCCTGCTGGTCTGGATCTTCGTCGCCGTCTCGCAGCTGAAGCTGCGGAAAGCGGCGGAACGGGACGGCACGGCCGCGGACCTGCCGGTGCGGATGTGGGGTTTCCCGTGGCTCAGCTGGGTCGCGCTGCTCGCGATGGCGGGCGTGCTCATTCTCATGTGGACGGACGCCGACGCGCGGACGCAGCTGTTCACCAGTGGCGCGGTGGCCGTGCTGATCGTGGTGATCAGCCTGCTCAGGCGACGTCCGCGACGCTGAACAGGTCACGCTCCACCCGGCTCAGCGCCAGCCGGACCGCGCCGAGCGCCACCGAGTCTTCGCCGAGGGCCGACGTCTCGACGCGGACCGGGAAGAGGCACAGCCGGGCCAGTTCGGCGCGTAGCGGCGTCGTCAGCGAATCTTCGGAGCCGCTGATCACCACCAGCCGCGGGTCTACGGCGAGCACGGTCGCGGCGACGAGTTCGACGAAGCCGCCGCCCTGGCGCAGGGCGCCGATCTCGCCTGCCGCGCCGTGGTGGCCCGTGTGCAGCCTCCCGCCGAGCAGCAGGCCCAGCGAGACGGTGCGCCCGGCCCGCACGTAGACGACGTCGTCGACGCCGCGCGCGGCACCGCGCCAGTGTTCGGCCAGCGCCGCGAGCCCGGTGTCGTTCCCGGTCAGCACCGGACAGCCGCCTGCGAACTCCGCGGGCAGGTCGACCCCGGTCCAACCGGGAAGACGGTCGTCGCGGAGGACCTTGCCGCCGGACACCGCTCCGGTGGTGCCGATGCCGAGCACTCGCACGTTCTCGTGGCCTTCGACGGCGGTGGCGAGTACCCGGTGCGCGGTACCGAGCCGGTCCGCGGCGGCGGCCTCCGGGGTGAGTCCGGCCTCAGCCCGCCCGACGACCTCGCCCCGCAGATCGGCGACCAGGCACAACGCCTGACGCGGGCCGATCTCGAGGCCGGCGACGTGCCCGGACTCATGGCGGAAGCGGTACCGCTTGGCGGGCCGCCCCACCGGCCGCGGCGCGCCGGGCGGGAGCGGGACCTCCTCGACCAGCCCTTGTTCCCCGAGGTCGGTGGCGATCTCCTCGACCGTCGGACGGGAGACCTCGCTCGCCTTGACCAGCTCCGCGAGGGTGAGTTCCTCGGCCTCGTACAGCGCCCGCAGGACGGCGATGGCGTTGAGCCGCCGCAGCAGTGACGGATCCCCTCCGGACAGTCTGGCCATGCGGCTCCCTAGACGGTGGCGCGTTTGTCGTACTGGGCGCGCGCGAGGGCGATCTCGCTCTGGTGATCCTCGGTCCAGGTGACCAGCGACTGGATCGTCTTGTGCAGCGTCATCCCCAGCGGCGTCAGCGCGTACTCGACGCGGGGCGGCACCACCGGATAGACGGTGCGGCTCACCAGCCCGTCGCGTTCGAGATGCCGCAGCGTGGTGGTGAGCATGCGCTGGCTGATGCCGTCGATCTTGTATTTGAGCTCGGTGAACCGCAGCGTGTTCCGGTCGAGCAGCGCGATCACCAGTAGCGACCACTTGTCGGCCACCCGGTCGAGGATCTGGCGGACCTCGCAGTCCTCGCGCGTGTCCCACTGGAAGGCCTCGTAGTCCTCCTCGGTGAGTTCACAACGACTAGGTGAGTTCAAAGTGCCTTCTTCCATGGTCGTCGATGGTGACGGAAGATCCCCTTGGTTACAAGAGGGAACCGACCGGCCGATGAGTAACCGTCGGTTCCCGCTCACTGAGGGAGATCCGATCTTGAGCAACTCGCAAACGCTTCCGCGCGCCGACCGGATGGGCGGGCGGGCCTGGGGCGTGCTCGTAGTGCTGTGCGGCGCCATCTTCCTGGAGGGCATCGACGTCGCGATGCTGAACGTGGCGCTGCCGTCCATCCGGGCCGAACTCGGGTTGTCGACGGCGACGCTGAGCGGCGTCGTGAGCGCCTACGTCCTCGGCTACGGCGGGTTCATGCTGCTGGGCGGGCGCGCCGCCGACATGTTCGGCCGCCGCCGTATGTTCCTCGCCTGGCTGGTGGTGTTCCTCGTCTTCTCCGGCCTGGGCGGGTTCGCCACCGAAGGCTGGATGCTGCTGCTCGCCCGGTTCGTCACCGGCGTCGCCGCTGCCTTCATGACCCCGGCCGGGCTGTCCATCATCACCACGAGCTTCGAGGAAGGCCCGAAACGCAACAAGGCGCTGCTGTTCTACGCCGGCACCGGGGCGGGCGGATTCTCGCTCGGACTGGTCATCGGCGGCCTGCTGACCAGGATCGACTGGCGGTGGGTGTTCTTCACACCGGTGATCCTGTCCGCCGTCATCCTGCTCGCCGCGCTGTGGCTGATCAAGGAACCGGCGGGCGAGGAACGCGTACCGCGCCGCCTGGACCTCCCCGGAGCGTTCACCGTGACCGCGGCGATGTTGCTGATCGCCTACGCGGTGGTCCGGCTGGAACACCCCGGACAGGGCTGGGGCTGGACCCTCGCGTCGTTCGCCGGGGGAGTGGCGGCGCTGGCGGCCTTCGTGGCCGTCGAACGCCGCTCGCCCGCGCCGCTGGTGCGGCTGGGCATCCTGAAGTCGGGGCCGCTGGTGCGGGCGAACGTCAGCGCCCTGCTGTTCGCCGGTTCGTTCTTCGGGTTCCAGTTCCTCGTCACGCTGTACCTGCAGGAACTACGGGGCTGGTCGACGCTGGAGACGAGCCTGGCGCTGCTGGCCGTCGGGATCGACGCCATCCTCGCGCCGACGCTGACCCCGCGGCTGGTGGCGAGGTTCGGCAACACCCGGCTGATCTTCGGCGGACTCGTGCTCGCCGCCGTGGCGTATGCGCTCTTCCTGCCGCTGGGCCTGGACTGGACGTACGCGGCGATGTTCCCGTCGATGATCATCCTGGGTCTCGGGTTCGCGCTCGCCTACGGTCCGCTGACGATCGTCGCCACCGACGGGATCGCCGAGGACGAACAGGGACTCGCGGGCGGACTGCTGTACACGGCGTTCCAGTTCGGCGCGGCGCTCGGGCTGTCCGCGGTGACCGCCGTCAACGTCGCCGCGCTCGGCGACGGTTCGCGAGAGGCCGCGCTCGGCGGTTTCCGGGCGGCGCTGGTCGTGCCGCTGGTGATGGCCGTCCTCGCCGCGCTCGTGATCGCGTCCGGTCGTCAGCGCGTTTCGGCGAAGGAAGCCAGGTTGGCCAGCGAAGAGGCGATCCCGGCCTCGTGATCGGCCTGGCCGATGCCGGGCGGCACGTCCGTCGCGGCGACGGTCACCTCGGTGCCGTCACCCGCGGCGGCCAGGCTCCAGGTCATCGTCATGGTGCCCGCGAACGCGGGGTCAGCGGACTCGAAGACGGCCCGCTGCACCACACGTTCGGCGGGCACCAGCTCGGCGAACCCGACTTCGACGACGTCCGTCGCGTCCGACGACTTGCCGGGCGCGGCGGACGCGTCGAGGTAGGTGAGGATCATGCGGAAACCGCCGCCGGGCCGCGGATCCCAATGCTCGATCCGGCCGCGCATTCCTTCGGGCGGCAGCCAGGCTTCGAGGGACTCGCGGTCCAGGAGCGCCTGGTAGACGGTCTCGGGCGGGGCGGCGATCGTCAGGCTGCCGCTGTCGATCCTGTCCATGGCGCCGAGTCTAGGGCGCACCGTCCTCGTCAGGGGTGCCGAGGAGTGATGGTGTCGCGGGTGATCGACTCGACCTTCTCCTGCGCCTTCTTGGCGTCGGTGACCCAGAGCTTGTAGAAGTCGAACGGGCAGTCCGCCACGCCCTTGTCGCCTTCGTCCGCGTCCTGCACGCCGGTGTAGCCGCGGTGCAGCAGCTTGAAGATGTGGTTCTGCGACTGGTCGTAGGTGCGCGCGTCGCGGATCGCCGAAACCGACAGTTGCGCGTATTGGATCCCGTATTCCTCTTCGCCGGTTTCGCCGAGGGTGCGGCCGTCGAAGCCGATGATCGCGGAATGGCCGAAGTACGAGTACACGCCGTCGAACCCGGCGGCGTTGGCCACGGCGACGTAGCAGTTGTTGGCCCACGCCATCGCCTTGGCCATCAGGATCTGCTGCTCCTTGGCCGGGTACATGTAGCCCTGGCAGCGCACGATCAGCTCGGCGCCCTTCATCGCGCAGTCGCGCCAAATCTCGGGGTAGTTCCCGTCGTCGCAGATGATCAGCGAGATCTTCATGCCCTTCGGGCCGTCGCTGACGTAGGTGTCCTCGCCCGGGTACCAGCCTTCGATCGGGCACCACGGCAGGATCTTGCGGTACTTCTGGACGATCTCGCCGCGGTCGTTGATGAGCACGAGCGTGTTGTACGGCGGTTTGTCCGGGTGATCCTCGTGTCGCTCGCCGGTGATCGAGAAGACGCCCCAGGTCTGGGCTTCCCGGCACGCGGCCGCGAAGATCTCGGTCTCCTCACCGGGAATCGTCGCCGCGGTCTCGTACATTTCCTTCGGGTCGTACATGATGCCCTGCGTCGAATACTCGGGGAACACCACGAGATCCATGCCGGGGAGCCCGGACTTCATGCCCACCACCATTTCGGCGATCTTGCGGGCGTTGTCGAGCACCTCGGCCTTGGTGTGCAGTCGCGGCATCTTGTAGTTGACCACCGCGACACCGACCGTGTCCGGGCTGGCGGAAATGTCACCGTGTCGCATGAAGACTCCTTTTCTCCGAACGGTTTTTCAGGACGTCGAGGGATCCGGCGGCCGCGACCAGCGCCACCGCGATCGCGGCCGCCAGCAGTGCGGTGCCGCCGTCGCTGCGGTAGGCGCCGGTGAGGCCGAGGAAGGCGGGCACAGTGCACGTCGGCTGGCTGAGCAGCAGGACGGTCCAGCCGGTGAAGCGCGTCAGATGGTCTTTGCCGAGGCCGAGCACCAGGAAGAACAACGTCCACAGCAACGCCCAGGACAGCCAGATGACCCCGAACACCGGGTCGTTGCCGTGCCAGAAGGCGATTCCCGCGTACACCACGGCCGCGCCCGCCACGAACAGCGAGAACCAGCCGATGCCTTCGGGCTCCAGGCCGGCGAGGTTCGCGATGCCGACGTACAGATACGTGAAACCGAACAGGTACAGGCCGGACGCGGCGAGGATCGCGTCCGGATTCCCGTTCGCCTGGACGATCAGCACGGTCGGGGTGACGCACTGCAGCGCGCCGACGAACAGGTTCAGCACCGCCGCCGAACGCGGAGGTATCCGGCCGAGCAACATCAGGCCGTTGATCATCAAGGCGGCGCCGACGTAGAGCAGGCCCACGTTGCCCATGCTCACCTCCGCGAAACGTGCGTCACATGGAATAATTTCAAATGAAAGTAAGTGGTGTGCCGGGGCGAGTCAAGAGGGTGAAGTTCAGAGCCGGGTGAGGACTTCGAAGTCGTAGCCGTCGGCGATCGCGAGATGGACGTGCTGATCGGCCTGCCGCCCGCGGAACTCGATCGTGCCGCGCGGTCCGTGATAGGCGACGCCGTCGATCGCCGCGTTGAGCGCGGGGAGCTCCGACGTTCCCGCCCTGCCGACGAGTTCGGCCAGCGTGTGCAGTCCCTCGTAACAGGATTCGGCGGCGTTGTTCAAGGCCGGGGCGCCGGGGCCGTTGCGGCCCACGTAGCGGCCGAGGAGGTCCATCGCGTCGGCCGTGACCATCGACCGGAAGTAGGCGGCGGAGACGTAGAGGTTGCCGGTGGCGTTCGCGCCACTGGCGAGCAGCATGTTCTCCTCCATCAGCGGACTGAAGCGGACCAGCCGGTCGCTGAGCCCGTGTGCGGCGAAGGCCCGGTTGAACCGCACCGCGTCCTGTCCGACCAGCAACATGAGTACACCGTCGCTTGTGGACTGTTCCACCTTGCGGACCACAGTGGACATATCGCCCGCGCCGAGCCCGACGAACGCCTCGCCGGTGACGCGCAGATCGAGATCCTTGGCGTACTGGTGGATCGCGCGGGTCGACCGGTGCGGCCAGACGTAGTCGTCGCCGACGACGAACCAGCGCCGGGCGCCGAGGTGATCGCGCAGCCAGCGCAGTGCCGGCTCGATCTGGCAGCGCGGCGTCTCGCCCGTGCAGAAGATGCCCGAGCGGCGCTCGCCGCCTTCGTAGAGCGAGGTGTACACGTACGGCACCCTGTCGGCCACCACCGGCGCGAGCGCGTGCCGGATCGACGAGATATGCCAGCCGCTCACGGCGTCGACCCGCCCGTCGGCGACCAGGCGCCGCACTTCGTCGGCCACTCGCGCGGGAGTTCCGCCGCCGTCGACCACCTCGGCCTCGACCTGCCTGCCGAGGATGCCGCCGGATTCGTTGAGCTCGTGGACGGCCAGCTCCGTGATCGCCTCGCACGACGGGCCGAACAGTCCGGCCGGTCCCTGCAATGGGACCACCATGGCCACACGCCAGGTGTCGTCGCGGGGCCGGGTGGCGAGGCGTGGGGGCATGGCGCTCCGTGCGGTGGCCCGGTAAGGTCAAAGTGCTTTCACCTGGAAGTATTGCGAGGGTGTCCGGTTTTGGCAAGGGGACGGGATATGGGGACACGCGGCGTCACGACCGCCGGAACGTCGCTCACCGGCTCGCTCACCCGCGCCGCTCGTGCCGTCGCCGCCAGGGTGGAGCAGGTGCTCGCCAAGGAAGGTCTCACCCTGGACCAATGGCTGGTGCTGGACACGCTGAGCGGCAAGGGCGGCCTCGCCATGGCCGACCTCGCCGACCGGACGCTCGCCACCGCCCCGACGTTGACGAGGGTGGTCGACAAACTCGTGACCACCGCGCAGGCCTACCGCGAGGTCGACGCCGCCGACAGACGCCGCGTCCTCGTCCACCTCAGCGCCCGTGGCCGGGCGACGCACCGGCGCGTGGCCGCGAAGGTGGCGGACGTGGAAGCCCGGCTCGACGTGCCGGACGATGTGCTCGCGGCGCTGCAGGAGCTCGGCGACTGAAGATCAGGCGTGTTTCGGCCTGGCCAGCGCGACGATGCCGATGACCCCGGCGACGACTAGCGCGACGAACACGAACAGCGCGGCCACCACGAACACCACACGAAAGCCGGTGGCGTCCGAGAGCAGCCCGCCGAGAACCGGTGCGGCCACCAGTGCGAGGACGCCGAGGCCCGCCGTCACCCCGGTCGCGACGCCGCGACCGGTTCTGAGGCGCCGGATCAGCGCGACGGTCACGCCGAGGACGGCGCCCGCGCCGAGTCCGTTGAGCACCCGCCCGACCAGGAGCAGACCGCTGCTGGGCCCGAAGGCGACCACCAGCACGCCGAGGAGCATCAGGACGATCGCGGGCACGGTCACCGACGTCGGGAAGCGCGTGCCGAGCAGCAGCCCTGCCGGGAAGGCGATGGCGGCCGCGACGACGTACGCCACGAGACCGTTCAGCAGCAGCGACTGGCCGGACATGCCCAGATCGATCCGCAAGGCCGACTCACCGTCGAACCGGTAGATCACGGTGACCAGGAACAGGCCGATGAGCGCGGCGAACCCGGGCCCGATGACGAGCCACCAGGGAGGCGCGGCGGTCGGCTGCGAGTCGCGTTGCGTCGGCGTCGGCACGTACATGCGGACAACCTATAGCGCACGGCGAGGTGGACGGATCACTTCACGAAGACTTGCCGGTGTGACAGTGACCAACAACAGGGGCAAGATGTCACGGACCGCCACCGCTGGGGCATCCGGAGAGGCCCCAGCGGTGCGGAACGCTCGAACCTCGCGCGGATCCAAAGTGATCCGTTTGTGATCCTCGGACCGAACTGCGTTCGAGTTGCCTGGTCACACAGTGCGTGTGACCAGGCGCGACGTGCCCCCGGCAGGACTTGAACCTGCGACCTAGAGATTAGAAGGCTCTTGCTCTATCCAGCTGAGCTACGAGGGCCGACGTCGGCGACGTTGGGTGTCGCCCAGCATCGGCAGCTTAGCCGTCGCCAACCTGTCGATCGTTCGACACCGCCAGATCGTTTCAGGTCGAGCCCACCCTTTTTTGGAACGCCCGTGAGCGCGCCACGACGCGGGGTGACGCGCTCACGGGCCGGGGCCGCTTCGGGGGAGCGGCCCCTGGGTTCGCGCAGGTCGCGAGTCGACTCTCCCGCGAGCGACCGGCGCGAACCGTCGGGGTGGTCAGTCCCAGATCTTGAGGGCGCGGATCACGAACGGGCCCTGGGGTACGTAGGTGCCGCCACCCGGATAGGTGATGAAATCTCCCTCCGTGGTGCATTCCTCGCTCTGGTAAATCGTCACGTCCCTGCTGAGCCGGTTGACGAACGAATGCCCGTCGAAGCCTTCGGGTAAGGGAATGCATTCGTCGGGATTGGCGGTGCGCAGGTCGAATTTGTGCACCGCGCCGCCGTACGAATCCTCGCCCCAGACGCAGAACTCGCCCTTCTGGCAGGCGGGTTCGGGCGGCGCGGTGGTGGCGCTCGCGACTCCGGCGCTGGTCAGCAGGCCGGCCATGGCGAGCAGGAGCACGTGCGGGAGGCGGGCGCGCAGGTTCGTCAAACGTCGTTGCATGGCTGGGTTCTCCCCCGTGAATCGGCGGCTCGATCGCCGTCGGTGAATGTGTGATTCCACGATGGCGCGCGGGGAAGAGTTTGTCTGCCCGCATTTCTACTTCTGTGGATAAGTAGTTGTGCGCCGCTCGATCGGGGCGAGTTGTCCACATATCACCGGGGCGCCTTGCGCGTGCCGGAACCGGCTGCTACACGGGCGCGGTGGAATCCCGGACGACCAGTTCGGCCGGTACTTCGGCGGGCGCGGGGACCTTCTCCCCGCGCAGCAGGGCCAGCACCAGTTCGCCGGCCGCCCGTCCCTTGGCGGCCAGGTCCTGCCGGACCGTCGTCAGCGGTGGTTCGGACCATCGGGCGGGCGGGACGTCGTCGTAACCCACGACCGAAAGGTCGCCGGGGACCGACAGGCCGAGCTGTCTGGCGGCCGAAATCGCCGCCAGTGCCAGGAGATCCGACATGCACAGCAGCGCCGTCGGCCGTGGTCGCCGGTCAAGCAGGCCGAAAGCGCTCGGGAGGGCTCCTTCGACCGAGAGCCCGGACGCCTCCCAGATCGGCACGTCCGCCGCCGGGATCCCCGCCTCGGCCAGCGTCTCCAGGTAGCCGGCCATCCGTTCGCGGTTGTCGTGGAACCGGCTGTTCCCGGCCTCGACCACGCTCAGTTCGCCACCACGCGGCGCCGAGAGGCACTGCGCCGAGAAGATCCCGATCCGCCGGTGCCCGAGTTCCACCAGGTGCCGGGCCGCGGCGGCCGCCCCCGCCCGGTCCGCGACACCGATTCTCGCCGTACCGCGGATATGCGGCTGGTCGATCACCACCAGCGGCAGGCCCCGATCCCGGACCGCGGTCAGCGCCGGCGCGCCGTCGGCCAGCGAATACGCCACCGCGATGTCGGCCTGCGCGGTCAGGACCCGCTCCGCGCGCGGACCGCCGCTCTCGCCGTCGCCGGGCAGCAGCAGAAGGGCGTGGCCCTCGGGATCGACGACGGTCGAGAGCGCGTCGAGGGTGACCGACAACGCGGGATCCGAGAACGCCGTCGAAAGATTCGTGTCGAGCAGGACGGCGATCGCGCCGTTGCGGCTGGTGGCGAGGCTGCGGGCGGTCGGGTTCGGCCCCGCGTACCCGATCTTCTTGGCCGCGCGAAGGACCTCTTCCCGCAGCTGGGCGGACAGCTGGTCGGGCCGGTTGTAGGCGTTGGAGACGGTCGCGCGCGACACCCCGACGGCGTCGGCGACATCGTCCAACGTCGGCCTTCGTCGTCGGGTGCTGGTCACCGCGGCAGTCTAGTCCCGGCAAGGGCCGGTGGACTTTCTGAAGCGCTTAAGTCATTCTGGGCGAAGAGGAATCGAAAGGAGACTGGGGTCTATGCGTGACCGTACGGCCGTTTTCGTCGTGTTCGCGCTCAACGGGGCCGCGCTCGGCTCGTGGGCGCCGCGGACTCCGGCGTTGTCGGAACGAGTGGACGCCTCTCCGGGTGTCTTCGGGCTGGCCCTGCTGGGCGCCAGCGTCGGCATGCTGATCGCGGCGTCGGTGTCGGGGCGGCTGATCGAGCGGTACGGCGCCCGCGCGGTGGTCGCGGGCAGCACGGTCATCGCCTGCGCGGCGTTGCCGATGATCGGCTTCTCGACGTCGGTCGCCCTGCTCGCCGGGGCGTTGTTCGTGCTCGGGGCGAGTGTCGGCGCGCTCGACGTGGCGATGAACGTCGCCGGAGTCGAGGTGGAGCGCCGGTCCGGACGCGCGATCATGCCGATCCTGCACGCCGGGTTCAGCTTCGGGGCGTTGGCGGGCTCCGTCGCCGCGGGGTTCGCCGCGTCGCACCAGTGGTCGCCGGGGAGGCATCTCACGGTCGCCGCGCTGGCCGCTCTGGTGGTGCTCGCCTTCGTGATCGCCGCCGTACCCGGCGCTCGACCCGAACACGCCGAACCCGTCGAGAAGCCGCGAGTGGCGCCGATCAAACGTCCCGTTCTCTGGCTGCTCGCCGCCATCGCGCTGTTTTCGGCGATCGCGGAAGGAGCGAGTTCGGACTGGTCCGCCCTGCTGATGACGTCCGTGCACGGGGTCGGCGACGGCGCCGCCGCCTTCGCGTACTCGGGATTCGCCCTGGCCATGGCGCTCGCCAGGCTCGCGGGCGCCTGGCTTCAGAACCGTTTCGGTGCGACGCGGGCGCTCGCGGTGGGTGCAGGGATCGCCGCCGCCGGTCTCGTGCTCGCCGCGCTGGCCCCCGTTCCGGTGTTCGGGTTCGTCGGCTTCGCGCTGGCGGGTGCCGGGCTCGCCGCGGCCTTCCCGATCGCGTTGAGCCTCGCGGGCGCGTCGGGCAAACGCGCCGACGGGACGGGAGGCGAGCGCGAACTGGCCTTCGTCACGGCGATCGCCTACACCGGCTTCCTCGCGGGGCCGCCGCTGATCGGCGGGATCGCGCAGGTGACGTCGCTTTCGGTGTCGTTCCTGTTCGTCGGGCTGACCGCCGCGCTGATCGTGCCGTCCGCGGTGGCGGCGGCGCGGGCGGGGAAACGGGAGGCGGTGGCCCAACCCGTCGCCCGTTGACACCTCGGTAAACTGAAATGAATGCGCTTCGGTCGCTTTTTCAGTGAGGCTAATCCGGGAGGACGCTGATGCTCGGGAGCGGCAGAGGTATCCCGGCGCGGTTGGTGCGGACCACGTTGCCCTGGCTGGTGCTGGTCCCGGTGGCGTTCCGGCTGGCGATGCTGGCGCAGGCGCTGTGGGTGGCGGGCCCTGGGACGTCGGTGCTGTGGACGTTCGTGGCGCTGCAGCTGGTGTCCAACGTCGTCGCGGCCGTCTGGATCTTCCGCTGGTCCGCGGCCGGGACGCGGCTGGTTCCGTTGGTGGACAGCGCGTTCGCCGTGCTCTTCTGCGTCGGGGCCGCGCCGTTCGCGCAAAACACCGCGATCACGTCGATCACCTGGACCCACCTGATGGGCACGGTGATGATCTGGGCACTGCTGCGCGGCGCGACGGCCGGGGTACTGGCCATCGGGGCCGCGGTCGTACCGCACGTCCTGCTGGATCCGGCCTCCTCACCCGGTCTCCTGTTCACGCTCGTGACGGCGCTGGTGGTGTCGGTCGCGGTCGTCGGCCTGGTCGGCGCGTCGATGCGGTTCGCGGTCGGGTTCGGAGAGCAACAGGGCCGGGCCGCGAAACGCGAACGGCATCGCCGCGACGTCCATGACACCGTCCTGCAGGTGATGGAGTCGTTCGCGATCCCCGCGCCCGCCGACGAACTCGACCCGGCGGCCAGCCTCGACCGTGTCCGCCGCACCGCTCGCGCCCAGGCGATGCGCATCCGGATCAGCCTCGAACACGAATCCAGCGAAGGAATCGGACTGCATCAGCGGCTGCGGCTGCTCGCCGCCGAAATGGCCGCGGAAGGGCTGCGCGTCGAGGTCGTCGTCCAGGACGACGCCGCGCCGGAGCTTTCGGAGGAGGCGGCCATGGCGCTGCACGACTCCGCGAGGGAAGCCTTGCGCAACACGTTGAAGCACTCCGGGACAAGGCGGGCCGTCGTGAACATCGAAGAGATCGGCGGTGGGGTTTCCTTGACGGTGCGCGATCACGGCGCCGGTTTCGAGGTCGGGGCCCGGCGGCGCGGCTTCGGCCTCGAGAACTCGATCATCGCGCGGATGGCGGAGATCGGCGGATTCGCGCGGATCGAATCCAGCCCGGGGCTGGGAACGAGGGTGGTGCTCCTCGCTCCTTCAATCCTGAGTCTCCCCGTCGGGTGAGTCCCGCCACTGGCCGAACGGGCGGTCCAGCGTCCACTTGCCGTCCACCCGCTCCACGACGCGGTATTCGCACGTCTTCGGGTTGGACAGGGACTCGAACAGCTCGATGCTCCAGCCGAAGAGCCGTCGGCACAGCAAGCGGATGGTGAGCCCGTGTGAGACGACCAGCACGGTTTCGGGGTGATCTTCGCCGCACGCCGCCAGCTCGCTGAGGAACGCCGCGACCCGGTCGTCGACGTCCGCCCCGGACTCGCCGAACGGGAGCCGGTAGAAGAAGTGGCCGAACTCGTGGCGACGTTGTTTCTGGACCTCCTGCTCCAGCGGGTCCTGGAGGTTGCCCCAGTCCTGTTCCCGCAGCCTCGGCTCCGGCACGATCCGCTCGCAGGCGTCCCGGATGTCCAGCAGCCGCAACGTTTCCCGCGTCCGCAGATAGGGGCTGACGTAGACCGCCGTCCGCCGCCCGCCGAGGACCTCCTCGATCTCCGGCCCCGCCAGCTTCGCCTGCTCACGACCGGTGTCGGTCAGCGGCAGGGCGTGGTCGGGGATCCGGGTGTAGGCGAGTTCGTCGACGTTGCCGAGTGACTCGGCGTGCCTCAGCAGGATGATCCGCACGCCGCCATCTTGCCGGTTGCGCGTTCGGCATACCCTCGTGACGTGCCTTCAGACCCCGAGACGAAACCGGCCCCACCCGCGCGGAAGGCCGGTGTCCTGCCGCTGGTGTCGATCGGGGCGCTCCTGGCCGCGGTGGTGGCCGTCGGCCTCGTCGCGCTGACCGGTGGCGCCGGTTACGTCATCGCCGGACTCCCGGACCCGGGCCTGGTGACCCGCTACGGCATCACCGTCGTTCGAGTGCTGGCCGAGACGGCTTCGGTGCTTTGTGTGGGGTCGCTGCTGCTCGCCGCGTTCCTCGTCCCGCCGCAGAAATCCGGCACGCTCGCGGCCGACGGTTACGCGGCCATCCGTGTCGCCGGCGTCGCGGCGTGGGTCTGGTTCTTCGCGGCCGTCGCGTCGGTCTTCTTCTCCGCGGCCGACGGCGCGGGCCGCCCGTTCACCGAGGTGCTGTCGCCGCAGGTGCTGGTCGATCTCGTCGACGCCATCGAACAGCCGAAGGCCTGGCTGTTCACCGCGTTGATCGCGTTGCTGGTCGCGCTCGGCTGCCGTCTCGCGCTGACCTGGGGCTGGACGACGGTGGTCTTCTTCCTGTCCGTCGGCGGCCTGGTCCCGGTCGCGGTCACCGGGCACTCCGCGAGCGGCGGCTCGCACGACATGGCGACCAACAGCCTGCTGTACCACCTCGTCGCCGCCGCGTTGTGGGTCGGTGGGCTGGTGGCATTGCTGGCGCTCGGCTGGCGCCGCGGTGGGAACCTCAAGCTGGCCGCGACGCGGTTTTCCAAGCTGGCGCTGGTGTGCTGGATCGTGATGGCGGTCTCCGGCATCGTGAACGCGCTGGTGCGGATCAGGATCGCCGACCTGTTCACCACCGACTACGGCCTGCTGGTGGTCGCGAAGGTCGTCGCGCTGCTGCTGCTCGGTGTCTTCGGCCATCAGCAACGGCAGAAGGGCGTCGCCGGGCTGGTGAACGGCGCGGGCGGTGGTCAGCTGCTGCGGCTCGCCGCGGTCGAGGTGCTGATCATGTTCGTCACGATCGGCATCGCCACCGGGCTCGCGAAGACCCCGCCGCCGCAGGAATCGCTGACCCAGCCGTCGACGACGGAATTGCTGATCGGGTACGACCTCTACGGTCCGCCGACCGTCGTCCGGCTGCTCACGGACTGGCGGTTCGACCTCGTCTACGGCACTCTCGCGCTCGTTCTCGCCGGGCTGTACCTCGCCGGGGTGCGGCGGTTGCGGCGCCGCGGCGACACCTGGGCCACCGGCCGGACGGTCGCGTGGCTCGCGGGCTGTTTCGTCCTGCTGATCGCGACGTCGTCCGGTATCGGCCGGTACGCGCCCGCGATGTTCAGCGTGCACATGGGCAACCACATGTTGCTGTCCATGGTGGCTCCGGTGCTGTTCGTGCTCGGCGGGCCCGTGACGCTCGCGCTGCGCGCGCTGCCCACGGCTGGCAAGGATGCCCCGCCCGGACCGCGTGAATGGCTGCTCGCCTTCGTGCACTCGCCGCTGTCGCGGTTCCTGACGCATCCGATCGTCGCGCTGCTGCTGTTCGTCGGTTCCTTCTACGGCCTGTACTTCTCCGGCCTGTTCGATTCGGCGCTGAACTACCACTGGGCGCATCTGGCGATGAACGCGCACTTCCTGCTCGCCGGGTACGTCTTCTACTGGCCGGTGATCGGTGTCGACCCGGCGCCGCGACGGCTCCCGCCGCTGGGACGGCTGGGGATGATGTTCGCCGCCATGCCCTTCCACGCGTTCTTCGGGATCGCGCTGATGAGCATGCAGACCGTGCTCGGACAGGACTTCTACCGCGGGCTGAAACTGCCGTGGGTCACCGATCTCCTCACCGATCAGCGGCTCGGCGGCGGGATCGCGTGGGCGTCCGGTGAGCTGCCGGTGCTGTTGGTGCTCGTCGCGCTGCTGGTGCAGTGGGCGCGGCAGGACGAGCGGGAGGCGCGGCGACGGGACCGCCGCGAGGAGGCCTCCGGTGACGCGGATCTGAACGCCTACAACGCGATGCTGAAGAAACTCGCCGATCAGGGGCGGGGGCCGGATTCCGGCTCGTAGCGTTTTGGCCGCAACCGGACAACGGGGCGGCGGCGCGCGCCACGGTGGGAACCTGGGTTTCAGTGGCATCCGCGCCGTGCTCGACCACGCTCGTTACAGCGACATCCTGCGTTCCGTCGAACGGTCGTCGGGCGGTGTCACGAAGACCTACACCGCCGTGGTGGATCCGGGGCACGCCGAATGGCTCGGCACCCTCGAGGAACCGGCGGGCATCACCCAGCTCGGCAACGGCAAGGGTCCGGTTGACCGAGGCCGCGGTCGTGTATCTGCGGAATCCGCCGTCGCCGCTGTCGCTCTATGTCCAGGTGCAGGGCGACGAGCTGGTGGTCGATCTGGTGCCCTACAAACTGACACGCGATCGGTAGGGCCTCTACCACGCCTCGCCGACAAAGCACGGCCTTCCGGCCCGAGTTGTCCACAGGAAGCCCACACCGTCCGGAGTTGTCCACAGATCCGGTTTTCGTCCCTTTCCGCCCTTGAGGCCGAGGCACGCTGTGATCAAGGGAAACGCCGGGAAGGTCCCGGGACGAGGAGAAGGGCGAGTGTGATGGCGATGGGCGAAACGTGGGTGACCATGATCGGCAACCTGACCAGCGAACCGGTCCACCATCCGGAGCGGGGGCACGGGCACGACGTCGTGTCGTTCGGCTTGCGGAGTGTCGAACGCCGGTACGACAAGGAAAGAGGGGAGTGGGGCGAGGGACGGCAGCTCGCGGTCAAGGTCACCTGCTGGCGCAAGCTGGCGATGGCGGCGTTCTCCTGCCTGAGCAAGGGTGATCCGGTGATCGTGGCCGGGCGGCTGCGCGGCGCCGAGACCGCGGAGGAGATCCCGGCACCTCTGGGTCTACCTGAGCTTGAGGCCTTCTCCATCGGTCCCAACCTGGCGCGGTGCTCGGCCGAAATCCACCGGATGGGACGTGACCGGCCCAGAGCGATCCCGTCGGTGCCGCCGCCCACCGGGAATCCCATGGTCACCGCGCTGGAGGAGGCGCCGGTGGGCTGAGGTTCCGATGCTCGGTCAGTGATATCGGGCTGACTGTCGGTAGCTCGGTGGTGACCGCCGTCAAGGCCGCGATCGCCTCGCTCTACGATCGTTTGCATGGCCGAGTTCATCTACACCATGAAGAAGGTGCGCAAGACCGTCGGGGACAAGGTCATCCTCGACGACGTCAGCACCGCGTTCTACCCCGGCGCCAAGATCGGCGTGGTGGGGCCGAACGGCGCGGGTAAGTCCACCGTTCTGAAGATCATGGCGGGGATCGAGCAGGCCAGCAACGGCGAAGCCTTCCTCCAGCCTGGCGCCAGCGTCGGCATCCTCATGCAGGAGCCGGAGCTCAACGAGGAAAAGACCGTCCGCGAAAACGTCGAAGAGGGCCTTGGTGACATCAAGGTCAAGCTCAACCGCTTCAACGAGGTCGCCGAGCTCATGGCGACCGACTACAGCGACGAGCTGATGGAGGAGATGGGCAAGCTCCAGGAGGACCTCGACCACGCCGACGCGTGGGAGATCGACTCCGCGGTGGAGCAGGCGATGGACGCCCTGCGTTGCCCGCCGCCGGAAGAGCCGGTCACCCACCTCTCCGGTGGTGAGCGCCGCCGGGTCGCGCTGTGCAAGCTGCTCCTGTCCGCGCCCGACCTGCTGCTCCTCGACGAGCCCACCAACCATCTGGACGCCGAAAGCGTGCTGTGGCTGGAGCAGTTCCTGGCCAACTACGCCGGCGCCGTCCTCGCCGTCACCCACGACCGGTACTTCCTGGACAACGTCGCCGAGTGGATCATGGAGCTCGACCGCGGCCGCGTCGTCGGCTACGAGGGCAACTACTCGACGTACCTGGAGAAGAAGCGCGAGCGTCTCGAGGTCCAGGGCAAGAAGGACGCCAAGCTCGCCAAGCGGCTGAAGTCCGAACTCGAATGGGTCCGGTCCAACGCCAAGGCGCGCCAGACCAAGTCGCGGTCCCGGCTCGACCGCTACGAGGAGATGGCCGCGGAGGCGGACAAGCACCGCAAGCTCGACTTCGAAGAGATCCAGATCCCGCCGGGGCCCCGGCTGGGCAGCGTGGTCGTCGAGGTCGAGAAGCTGCGCAAGGGTTTCGACGACCGGGTGCTGATCGACGGGCTGTCGTTCGACCTGCCGCGCAACGGCATCGTCGGCGTGATCGGGCCGAACGGTGTCGGCAAGACGACCCTGTTCAAGACGATCGTCGGGCTCGAGGAGCCGGACGACGGCCGGGTCAAGATCGGCGAGACGGTCAAACTGTCCTATGTGGACCAGAACCGCGGCGGGATCGACCCGAAGAAGACGGTATGGGAGGTGGTTTCGGACAAGCTGGACTACATCCACGTCGGGCAGACCGAAATGCCCTCGCGTGCCTACGTCAGCGCGTTCGGTTTCAAGGGGCCGGACCAGCAGAAGCCGGCGGGCGTGCTCTCCGGTGGTGAGCGCAACCGGCTGAACCTGGCGCTGACCCTCAAGCAGGGCGGGAACCTGATCCTGCTCGACGAGCCGACGAACGACCTGGACGTCGAGACCCTGGGTTCGCTGGAGAACGCTCTCGAGCAGTTCCCCGGCTGTGCCGTGGTCATCTCGCACGACCGGTGGTTCCTCGACCGGGTCGCGACGCACATCCTCGCCTGGGAAGGCACGGACGAGAACCCCTCGCAATGGTTCTGGTTCGAAGGTAACTTCGAGGGCTACGAGAAGAACAAGGTCGAACGCCTCGGTGCCGAGGCGGCTCGTCCGCACCGCGTCACCCATCGCAAGCTGACCCGCGACTGAGGGCCGGGGGTTCCCCGTGGAAGCCAGCAAGCGCCAACGGCCGGGCTCGCCCACCACCATGGTGGGTGGGCGGACGGCTGCCACCGGGGGAACCCTGTCCGCTGTCGGCAGGCTGATCGAACGCGCGGACGCCCTGCACCTGAGGGCGCCCGAGCTCGCACTGGTCCTCGGGGAGCGCGCGGCCGCGCTCGCCGAGGCCGCCGGTGCCGACGAGCAGTGGATCCGCGCGGAGAGCCTGGTCGTGAGCGCCCGGGTACGGCTCGGTGGCCGTCCCCGGACGGTCGGCCGGGCCGTGGCCGCCCTGCGCGCCGCGGAACACGCGGGCTACGGCGACATCGCCGCCCGGCTGAGGATCGACCTGGCGGTCTGCGCGCGCAGCGTGGGCATCCCGCTGACGGGCCTGGCCGCGCTGCGTCCGCTGCTGGCGGATCCGGCGGTCTCGCCCGCGCACCGGGCGGAGGCGTTGTGTCACCTCGTGGGCTGTTTGGCGCAGTTCGGCCGCAAGGCGGAACTGGACCGGGTGCTCGCCGAGGCGGACAAGCTCGTGCTCGGTGACGGCTCGATGACCGCGGACTCCCAGTTGCTGATCCGCGCGCTGCTGCGGGTCGGGGTGTCGGCGCACCGTCGACGGCACGGTGACCTGACGTCGGCCGCCGACGCCGCGCGGACCGGGCTCGGCATGCTCGAAAAGCTCGGAAACCCGGACGACGGAGGTCTCGTCCGGATCCGGCTGATCCTGCAACTCGTCTGCACGTTGCTGGACCGGGGCGACACGGAGATGGCGCTGGAGGTCGCGCAGCCGATCCTCGACGCGCCCGTCCGTGCCGCCGGGATCGCGCCCGCCGCGTGGCTGCGGCTGGCGGTGGCCACTCGTGTCCTGTTGCCCGCGGGGTCAGGAGAAGCCGCGGGAATGCTCGTCCGTGAGGCGGTCGCCGGAGCCGAGGACCACAACCTGCACGCCGTCACGGCACGGCTGTGGCTGGAACTCGCGCAGATCGAGGAACGGCTCGGCCGCGCCGAGGAGGCCATCGGCTGCCTGCACCGTTCGCGTGCGGCCGAACATCTGCACGCCCGCGCGCGCAGGCAGGCGTGCAACGTCCTGGTCGGCGAATTCGGCGCGGCCGAGAACGCCGCCGTCGACCTCGACGACGTCCTGCGTGCCGTCGCCACGCGGCCGACCGCCGCCGCGGCGCCGGTGCCCGCGCCGGAACCGGCCGAGGTGACGGCCGTGATCCCGGCGATCGCCGCGGCGCCCCCGAAGCGGGCCGCTGCCGAGGCGCCGGTTCGTCGTGAGCCGCCGCGGCCCGCGCGGCAGAGCAGGCATGCGGAACCCGCCCCTGCGCGGCACACACCGGCCGAGCCTCCGCGCCCAGCCGTGGAGCGCCCGGTGGAACCTGCCGTGGCGCCGGTCGCGGCTCCGGTGGCAGAAAAGAGCGAAGCGCCGGTGCTGAAGCCGCCGTCCCGCCCCGAGCCAGTGAGGGAAGCGGTGGCGTCCGACAGCGACTGGCGCCGTCGGGTGCCCAAGAAGACCAAGCCGTCGATCAAGTTCGAGCCCAAGGCCGAACCCGTCGCGCCGAAACTGCTGCCGCCGCCGAAGCCGGAGCCCGCGCCGCGTCCTGAACCGGTGTCGCACGCCGAACCGGTGTCGCGTCCGGAACCGGAGCCCGGGCGCCGTCGCCGTCAGGAGGAGCCCGCGGCGCGCGAGCCCGTCGCTCCCGAACCCGCGATCGTCCTGCCGGAAGCCCCGGCTCCGGCCGCGCGGCGCCGGGCCGAGGAACCGGTGCCCGTGGCGGCGTCGGAAACCGTTCTGCCGGAACTGCTTCTCGCTCCCGAGCCCGCCGCCGAACCACGGCCGCGCGTGGCGGCGGAGACCCGTCCGCCGGGTACCGCCGCGCCGTTGTGGGAGAGCGACGAGTGGGCGGCCGAAGAGCGGGCGCGCCGGTCCTCGGCGCCGGTCTCGCGCAAGACCAGGCACGACGCCGAACACGGTTCGGTGGCGGCGAAATCGGTACTGGACCGGCTCGGGATCTCGAGCACGGGCGGGCAGGGCGGTGGCCGCCGTCGCGCGGACGGCGCCGCGGATCCGGTGCGCCCCGATGCCCTCACCGAAGAACGCGCCGACACCGGCCGTGCCCGCCGGGAGCAACCTCCGGTCGAGTACAGCGAACCCGCCGTCCCGCTCGCGCCGCCGCCTCGGGAGGACCCGGCGCCGTCGCCGGGAACCGGGACGGGGGAAACTCCTCGCCCGAGCGCCAAGGAAGAGGTCGCGGATCCGTGGCTGCCGCGATTGCGGATGCCGCCCGCGCTGGACCCGCTGACCGACACCGGCTCCTGGCGGCCGATCACGCCGTTCCCGGAGAGCTACGCCCGCGCGATCGCGGAGGACGAACCGCCGCCGGACGCCGGTCTCGCCGACTTGCTCGCCCGCGCGCTCGCGGAGCACCAGGCGGGCACGGCCAGTGCCGCCGCGCTCGTGAAACAGCTCGGCTCCCAGGACTCGGGAAAGCGCCCCGTCAACGGTCACGACCGCCACCGCGCCAACGGCAGCGACTGAGCCAGGGCGGTAGCAAAGGTCCCTTGCTCCCACCTCGGTGGAAGCTGACGTCGGCTTGAACGATTCAGCCAGCCCGCTGAGGTCGCCCGAAGCGGCACCGCGCGGCAATGGGTGCTGGTCACCCCGGTGCGGCGGGTCGCGGCAGGGCCCGGACAGACCGCCGATGTGACCCGCGAGTAGCTGAACCGATCACGGCGATTCCGGTATCTGAGCAGGGAAATCTTCGACGGCCGGGAAGGACCCGGCCTTGTGGAGCCGACTGTCCGGAGCTGTAGGTTGGGTCTGGGCCGGTACAGAGTCGTGCCGGTCGCGGTGTCAATCTCGCTACAGTGGAGAGTTGCCTCAATGAGCTCGACGGGAGTCTCGTCCCCGCCCGGAAAAGATGTCGGCACCGAGGATGGCGCCCGGCGCCGGTCGGCGAACCCGGAGCAGATCCGGGACGACCTGATCGACGCCGCCGCGGCATACGCCCCGGAGATCGGCGACTTGATCCGCTTGTACTACCGGCACATCCCCGCTGAAGAGATTCTCGGTGACGACCCGGTCGACCTGGTCGGCGCCGTCCGCTCGCATCTGCAGCTCGCGAAGGACCGGATGCCCGGCCGTCCCGCGGTGCGGCTGCTGAACCCGACGGGCCCCGAAGACGGCTGGACGCGCGAGGCCACCGTCGTGCAGGTCGTCACGGACGACATGCCGTACCTGGTGGATTCCGTCGCGGCCGAGTTCGCGCGGGACGGGGTGCAGGTGCAGCGCATCGTGCACCCGATCGTCGTGGTGAGCCGGGATCTGACCGGTGAGCTGCTGGAGGTCCACCCGGACGCCGACCCGGCGGAGCCGCCGTCGAATTCGGCGGCCGAGTCGTGGATGTACATCGAGATCGACCTGGTGACGGACCCGAACCGCGCCCGTGAGCTGGACAACCGGCTGTCGTCGGTGCTGGGTGACGTGCGCGAGGTCGTCGAAGACACCGACAGGATGGCGGAGACGGCGCGCCGTCTCGCCGACGAGCTGGACGGCAACCCGCCGCGGCTGCCGGCGCACGAGGTCGCGGAGGGCGCCCGGCTGCTGCGCTGGCTCGCCGACGGCCACTTCACCTTCCTCGGTTACCGCCGCTACGAGCTGGTCGACAACCCGCACCCGGACAGCGACGAGCCCGCCCTGCGCGCGGTGCTCGCGACCGGCCTTGGCGTGCTGCGCCAGGACAGCCTGGCCGCGCGCAGCCTCACCGCCGGTCCGGACACGGCGGCGTCCGCGCTCGCGCCGACGCTGCTGGTGCTGACCCAGGCGAGCGCGCCGTCCACGGTGCACCGCCCGGTGTATCCGTACTACGTCGGCGTGAAAACGTTCGACGACAAGGGGAACGTCACCGGCGAGCACCGGTTCCTCGGCATGTTCACCACCACCGCCCTGCACGAGAACGTGCTGGACATCCCGGTGGTCTGCAACCGGGTCCGCGAGGTCATCCACCGCGCGGGCTTCCCGATGGAGTCCTTCTCCGGCCAGCGGATGCTCGAAGTGCTGCAGAACTGGCCGCGCGCGGACCTGTTCTCGGCCGACACCGATTCCCTCTACTCGACGACGACGGGCGCGATCACGCTTTCGGATCGCAGACGGCTGCGCCTGTTCCTGCGCCGTGACCCGTACGGCCGTTTCTACTCGTGCCTCGTGTACCTCCCGCGTGACCGCTACACGACCCGTTCGCGGCTCGCGATGCAGGAGGTCCTGCTCGAAGAACTCGAAGGCACGCAACTGGAGTACAGCGCGCGTATCGGCGAGACCGTACTCGCGCAGGTGCACTTCATCGTGCACACCGATCCGACGCAGCGGTCCGAACCGGACACCCTCCGCATCCAGGAACGGCTCAACGAAGCCGTGCGCAGCTGGGACGACCGGATGGTCGAGGCGATCCTCGCCGAACGCCGCGGCCGCGCCGGGGACGGCGGCGCCGCGATCGGCCTGATGGGCGAAGAGTCCGCCGGTGAGCAGGGACAGCGGTTCGCCGCGGTGTTCCCCGAGGGCTACAAGGAGGACTTCACCGCGCTCGAGGCGCTCGCCGACCTCCGTGCCCTGGAGTCACTGACCGATGAGGGCGACCTGTCGATGTCGTTCTACCTGCCCGCCGACGCGGAGGCGGGGGAGCGGCGCTTCAAGCTGTACCTGCGTGGTGAGGGCGTCACCCTCTCCCAGGTGCTCCCGGTCCTGCAGCGGATGGGTGTCGAGGTCGTCGACGAGCGGCCCTACGAACTGCGCCGCGAGGACGGCGGCCGGTCGTGGATCTACGACTTCGGCCTGCGGATCGACCCGCAGGTCCTCGATCACGCGGACAGCGACCTCCGCACCCGCTTCCAGGACGCCTTCCACGCCGCCTGGCGCGGCGACTGCGAGGTCGACGGCTTCAACGGCCTCGTCCTGCGCGCCGGCCTCACCTGGCGCCAGGCGGCCATCCTGCGGGCCTATTCGCGGTACCTGCGCCAGACGAAGATCCCGTTCTCGCAGGAGTACATCGAGAACACCGTCCTCGCGCACACCGACATCGCCACCGCGCTGGTGCGGCTGTTCGAGACCCGCTTCGACCTCGCGCTCGGCGACGAGGCCCGCGCGTCGCAGGCCGAGCAGCTCACCACCGAGATCGGCAAGCTGGTCGACGAGGTGACGAGCCTCGACGAGGACCGGATCCTGCGACAGCTGATGTCGGTCATCCTCGCCACGCTGCGCACGAACTACCACGTCACCGACGAGGACGGGAACTCCCGCCCGTACCTGGCGCTCAAGCTCGACCCGAGCGCCGTGCCCGAACTGCCCGAGCCGCGGCCGAAGTACGAGATCTTCGTGTACTCGCCGCGGATCGAGGGTGTGCACCTGCGCTTCGGCGACGTCGCGCGAGGTGGCCTGCGGTGGTCCGACCGCCGGGAGGACTTCCGCACGGAGATCCTCGGCCTGGTCAAGGCGCAGGCGGTCAAGAACGCGGTCATCGTGCCGGTCGGCGCGAAGGGCGGCTTCGTCGTGAAGCGCCCGCCGACGGCCACCGGTGACCCGGGTCTGGACCGCGACGCCCAGCTGAACGAGGGCATCGCCTGCTACCGGATGTTCATCTCCGGCCTGCTGGACGTGACCGACAACCGCGTCGAGGGCAAGACCGTCCCGGCGCCGCGGGTGGTCCGCCACGACGGCGATGACAGCTACCTCGTGGTCGCGGCGGACAAGGGGACCGCGAAGTTCTCCGACATCGCGAACGAGGTCTCGGCGAACTACGGGTTCTGGCTCGGCGACGCCTTCGCGTCCGGTGGCTCGGTCGGCTACGACCACAAGGCCATGGGCATCACCGCGAAGGGTGCTTGGGAGAGCGTCAAACGCAACTTCCGCGAGCTGGGCAAGGACACCCAGACCGAGGACTTCACCGTCGTCGGCATCGGCGACATGATGGGCGACGTCTTCGGCAACGGCATGCTGCTCTCGGAGCACATCCGGCTGGTGGCCGCCTTCAACCACATGCACATCTTCCTCGACCCGAACCCCGATTCGGCGACGTCGTTCGCCGAGCGGCGCAGGCTGTTCGACCTGCCGCGGTCGTCGTGGGAGGACTACGACCGCTCGCTGATCAGCGAGGGCGGCGGGATCTACTCGCGGGCCGCGAAGACGATCCCGATCAGCCCGCAGGTCCGCGAGGCGCTCGGGCTCGCGGAGGACGTCACCGCGCTGGCGCCGAACGAGCTGATGCAGGCGATCCTGCTGGCCCCCGTCGAACTGTTGTGGAACGGCGGCATCGGCACCTACGTCAAGGCCGAGACCGAGTCCCACGCGGACGCGGGCGACAAGGCCAACGACGCCCTGCGTGTCAACGGGAAGCAGCTCCGCGTCAAGGTCGTCGGCGAGGGCGGCAACCTGGGCCTGACCCAGCTCGGCCGGATCGAGTTCGCCCGCGCGGGCGGCAAGATCAACACCGACGCGCTCGACAACTCGGCGGGCGTCGACTGCTCTGACCACGAGGTCAACATCAAGATCCTGCTGGATCACCTGATCGCGACCGGATCGCTGGACGCCGAGCAGCGCAACGAACTGCTGGAGCAGATGACCGACGAGGTCGGTGAGCTGGTGCTGGCCGACAACTACCGGCAGAACGCCGTGCTCGGGGTCAGCCGGGCGCACGCCGGGCCGATGGTCTCGGTGCACCAGCGGCTCGTCGCGGCGCTGGTCGCGAAGGGCGCTTTCGACCGCAAGCTCGAAGCGCTGCCGAGCTCGGCGGAGTTCCGCGCGCTGGAGAAGGCCGGCGAAGGCCTCACCTCGCCGGAGCTGGCGACGCTGCTCGCGCACGTCAAGCTCGACCTGAAGGACGAGCTGCTGGCGAGCGAGCTGCCGGACTCCGAGGTGTTCTCGCGTCGTCTGCCCGAGTACTTCCCGAAGCCGCTTCGGGAGCGCTTCGGCGACGCGATCTTCCAGCACCCGCTGAAGCGCGAGATCATCACGACGATGGTGGCCAACGAGGTCGTCGACGGCGCCGGGATCTCGTACGTCTTCCGCCTGATGGAGGAGATGAACGCGACCGCGACCGACGCCGTCCGCGCGTACGCCGTGGTCACCCACGTGTACGACCTCCCGTCGCTGTGGGCCCAGATCGACGCGCTGGACAACGTCGTGCCGACCGAGGTCGCGGACGAGATGATGCTGGAGACCCGCAGGCTGCTCGACCGGGCCGCCCGCTGGTTCCTCACCAACCGGCCGCAGCCGCTGGCCCCGCTCGCCGAGATCAACCGGTTCGGCCGCGTCGTCGGCGAGCTGGCCCCGCGGGCGCACGACCTGCTTCGCGGTGTCGAGCGCGCTTCGGTGGACGCGAACACCGAGCGCCTGATCGAGAAGGGCGTCCCGGCGGAACTCGCCGGACGGGTGGCGCTGCTGCTGCACACCTACGGCCTGCTCGACGTCACCGACGTCGCGGAGCTGGCCGAGCAGCAGGTGGGGATCGACGCGGTGCACACCCCGGCGGAGACCGCGGGCCTGTACTACGCGCTTTCCGACCACCTCGGCATCGACAAGATGCTGACGTCGATCAGTGGTCTCGAACGCGGCAACCGCTGGCACGCGCTCGCGCGGCTGGCGCTGCGGGACGACGTCTACGGTTCCTTGCGGACGATCACGCTGGACGCGTTGCGGCACAGCGATTCGGGAACCGACCCGGACGAGAAGATCGCCCACTGGGAGAAGACGAACGCCTCACGGTTGCAGCGGGCTCGCGTCGCACTGGACGAGATCAGCAAGTCCGGCAAGCTCGACCTGGCGACGCTGTCGGTGGCGGCGAGGCAGATCCGGAGCACGGTGAGGTAGTGGCGTACATTTCCCTCGTCCGGCCACGCTGGTCGGATATGGACGTCTACGGGCACGTCAACCACGCGAATCTGGTGACCCTGCTCGAAGAGGCACGGATCCCCTTGCTGTTCGGGGACGCCGTCCGCGCGGGGCTCACCGAACTGCCCAAGGGCATCGTGGTGGTGAAGCTGGCCGTCCATTACCGTTCGCCGATCGTGGTGTCCGATCAGGACATCCGGGTGGAGATCTCGTTGAAGGACTTGAAGCACGCCAGCTTCACCCTCGGTTACCGGGTGCACGGCGGCCCGGCCGAGGCCGACAAGGTCGCGGTCACCGCCGAGACGGTGCTCGCGCCGTTCGACACCGCGTCGGAGCGGCCCCGGCGGCTGACCGAGGACGAACGTGCCTTCCTGGAGAAAGGGTTCGCGGATGCCTGAACTCGTCATCCCGGACGCGGGCGACCGCGAAACGCTCGGCGCGTTCGTGGCCAGGGCGGTCCGGCTCGACCAGAACACGCTGGTGCGGTTGCGGCAGCGCGGTGACGGCGTCGTCGAGGCGTGGACCACGACCCCGTTCGAGGTCCTCGCCACCAGGGCGGTCGCCGGCGACATCACGCCGTCGGACGTCACCGTGTCGGGGAACGAGCTGCTCGCCGCGCTGACCGTGGCAGGCGGCGAGCGGATGGATCCGGGCCCGGCCCGCGACCTGATGTGGCATTCCGAGCTGCCCGCCCCCGGCCGCTGGCAGCTGGTGGACGAGCTGCCGGCGACGGTGATCTCGGAGCTGGCCGATCGGGGCGTCACACTGGCCCGCGACAACGTCGGCCCGCACGGCAACCCGCCCGCCTCGCTGATGGACCAGACGGTGCTCACCGTTTCGGGCAACGAGCAGGAGATCAAGGTCCAGATGCGGTGCCTGTTCGCCCTGTCGGGAATGGGTTTCGTGGACTCGTCGATCGACGGCGACGTCGTCCGGGTGACCGCGACGGATTCGTGGATGCGCATCGACGCGCGGTACGGCGCGGTCCTCAAACGCCGTCACGCGCTCCTGCCGCTGCTGTTCTGACGGCTTTCTTACCGCTTCGCGCCGCGGGTGGCTTAAGGCCGCCCGCGGTGTCAGGCTGTCTCCATGAGCGACAAGGACGGGGAAGACCCGACGGCGGATTTCCTCGCCGAAGTCCGGCCGGAGGAGACCCCGTGGCGGACCGAGCGCCCGCCGGGTGAGGAGGCGCCGGAACGCGCCGAACGTCCGGAGAAGTGGGGCCGCGCCAAATCCGCCGGACGGGCCGCGGCGAAGGCCGCGCCCTACGTCCAGGCCGCCGCGCTGGCGACCTGGATCGTCTCGGGCACCCTCGACGACTCAGCCGACTCCGACGACGCCGGGTTCGACATGGGCTCCTCCGGCGACGCCTGACCCGCGAGGGATCAGAGCTTTCCGCGCATGGTCTTCATCCGCTCGATCTCGGCGGACTGCCCGGTGATGACCTCCTGCGCCATCTCCTGCGCCTTGATCTCCACACCCTTGCCGAGCTGGGCTTCGGCCATGGTCAGCGCGCCTTGGTGGTGCGCGATCATCAGGTCGAGGAACAGCTTTTCGAACGCCACCCCGTTCGCCGCGCGCAGGTCCGCGAGCTGGGCCTCGGTCGCCATACCCGGCATGAGCGCGTGGTCGTGCCCGCCGTGGCCCGCGTGTCCTTCGCCCGGCACCGGCTTGCCGCGGTCGGACAGCCAGGTCTTCATCATCGTGACCTCGCCGTCCTGCGCGACCGAGATCCGCCCGGCGATCGCCCGGATCTGCTCGTTCGCGGTCTTGCCCGGCACCAGCTCGGTCATCACCTTCGCCTGCTGGTGGTGGGGGATCATCATCGTCATGTACTCGACGTCGGCCTCGTTCGGCTGATCGCGGTTCACGGGGGCGGGGGAGCCGGTGCCCGCCTGCTCGCCGGGCTTTCCCGGCACGATCACCGGAGCACTTTGGGCCGGTTGCGCCGGGGTTTCGTCGCCCGTGCAGCCCGAGACTACGAAAGCAGCGGCGACCAGTGCCGATGTCAAACTATTTCTCATCCTGGGAGTTCCTCCGTTGGTCGGTATCTGTTGAGCCTAAATAAGGAATAAGGTGCGCGTAAAGCTGGGTGGAAGGAGAGCCATATCGTGCTGCAGCCTGGGCTGAAACGCCGCTTGACCAGGGTCTTCGTGTCGGCGGCCGCAGTCGCCGCCCTCGGGGCCTCCAGCGCGCTCGCCGCGCCGGCCGTCATCGCCGAACCGTCGGCGACCGCGATTCCCGGCGTGGACGAGATCGTCCACAGCCCCAACCTCCGGTCGATCGCGAACGTCCCGCAGCAGGGACCGTTCACCAAGGACTCGACCGGCACCGACATCGCGTTCACCAAGGGCCACGCGATCGTCGGCACCTACGACGGTTTCAACGTCTTCGACGTCCGCAACCCGTACCGCCCGAAGATCGTCAGCCAGGTCCTGTGCCCCGGCGGGCAGAACGACGTGTCGGTCTCCGGTGACCTGCTCTTCCTGTCGACCGACTCGTCGCGCAGCGACAACTCGTGCACCAGTGTCTCGAAGCCCGCCTCGGACAAGACGTCGTGGGAGGGCATCAAGATCTTCGACATCTCGAACCTCGCGGCGCCCAAGTACGTCGCGGCGATCGAGACGGACTGCGGTTCGCACACCAACACCCTGGTGCCGGACAAGCGCGGCAAGGACGTCTACATCTACGTCTCGTCGTACGCGCCGGCGGCCAACCTGCCCGACTGCCAGCCGCCGCACGACAAGCTGTCGATCATCAAGGTCCCCGTGAAGGACCCGGCGAAGGCTTCGCTCGTCGCGACGCCGGTGATGTTCCCGGCCGCCGACGGCGGCGGCAACCCCGGCGGTCCGAACCCCGACGGCACCCGCCGGTCGGAGACCACCGGCTGCCACGACCTGACGGCGCTGCCGGAGAAGGATCTGATGGCCGGTGCCTGCATGGGCGACGGTGTCCTGATCGACATCTCCGACCCGATCAAGCCGCGGGTCATCAACCGCGTGCAGGACAACGTGAACTTCGCGTTCTGGCACAGCGCCACCTTCAACAACGACGCCACCAAGGTCGTCTTCACCGACGAGCTCGGCGGCGGCGGGATGGCGACCTGCCTGGAGAAGTTCGGCCCCACTCGCGGCGCCAACGGCATCTACCAGATCACCGGCCGCGGCGACGACCGCAAGCTGGAGTTCATCAGCTACTACAAGATCCCGCGTCTGCAGTCCGAGACCGAGAACTGCGTGGCGCACAACGGTTCGCTGATCCCGGTGCCGGGCAAGGACATCATGGTCCAGTCCTGGTACCAGGGCGGCATCTCGGTGTGGGACTTCACCGACGCGAAGAACCCGAAGGAGATCGCGTTCTGGGAGCGTGGCCCGCTCTCGAACGAGAAGCTCGTCGGCGGCGGGACGTGGTCGGCGTACTGGTACAACGGCCACATCTACTCGTCCGACATCGTGAAGGGCCTGGACGTCCTGGACCTCAACGACCGGCGGACCTTCCCGGCGAAGCTCGTCCGGCAGAACGAGTTCAACGCCCAGACGCAGTACAAGCTGCACCCGGGCTTCAACAAGTGATCCACTAGCGTGAGATGAAAGGTCCTTTCCTTGCAAAATTTGCAAGGAAAGGACCTTTCATTGCGTTCGTGAGAGCGCTCAGACGAGCCAGGCGGCCGCGTCCGGCGGCAGTTTCCCGTTCACCAGCGGGACGCTCGACAGCAGCACCTCGCCCGGCGGCAGCGCGATCGGGCTCGCCGACGTGTTCAGCGCGCACACCAGCCCGCCGCCGCGCCGCCGGAACGCGAAACACCCCGCTGGCGCGCCGTACCATTCGAGGTCGTCGCCGCTGAAGGCCTTGTGCGACTTGCGGATCTCGATCGCCCGCCGGTACAGCGACAGCGTCGACGCCGGATCCTCCAGCTGTGCCTCCACGGTCACTGATGCCCACGAAGCGGGCATCGGCAGCCACGTGCGCGGATTGCGCGAGAACCCGAACGGCGGCAGGTCACCTTCCCACGGCAGCGGCACCCGTGACGCGTCTCGGCCGAACTCGGCGCCGGAGGTCTTGGCGCGCGGGTCCGCGAGTGCTTCCGGCGGGAGGTCGACGTTGCCGAGCCCCAGTTCTTCGCCGTTGTACAGGTAGACCGCCCCTGGCAGCGCGAGCTCGACGAGCGCCATCGCCCGCGCGCGCCGGACGCCGCGTTCACCGTCGCCGTAGCGGCTGACCTGCCGCCAGACGTCATGGTTGCCCAACGTCCAGGTGGCGGGCGCTCCGGCGGACTTCGGCACCGCCAGCGACCGCTCGATGGCCGTCCGCAGCGCGTCCGCGTCGAAATGCGTGAGCACGAGCCGGAAGTTGAATGCCAGGTGCAGTTCGTCGGGCCGCAGGTAGCGCGCGAGACGTTCTTCGTCGGTCACCCAGATCTCGCCGACGGCCATGGTGCCCGGGTACTCGTCGAGCACCTTGCGGATCATCTGGTGGATCTCGTGGACGCGGTCGTTGTCGAACCGCGGATCGTAGAACTCGCTCGGCCCGAGCGCGTTCACCCGAGGGTCCATATCCGGCAGGCCAGGCGGTTTCGCCATGCCGTGCGCGACGTCGACGCGGAAGCCGTCCACGCCGTGGTCCAGCCAGAACCGCAGGGTCCGCTCCAGATCGGCGGCGACTTCGTGGTTGGTCCAGTTCAGATCCGGTTGCTGGGGCGAGAACAGATGCAGGTACCACTGGCCGTCCGGGACCCGCGTCCACGCCGGGCCGCCGAACGCGCTGACCCAGTTGTTCGGCGGCTGGTCGCCGCGTGGGCCGAGCCCGTCACGGAAGATGTAGCGATCCCGTTCCGGGCTGCCCGGCGGCGCCGCCATCGCCGATTTGAACCAGGCGTGGGTGTTGCTGGTGTGGTTGGGGACGACGTCGACGGTGACCTTGATCCCGCGTTTGTGCGCCTCGGTCAGCAGGACGTCGAAATCGCCGAGGGTGCCGAACATCGGGTCGACGTCGCGCGGGTCGGCGATGTCGTACCCGTGGTCGGCCATGGGGGAGCGGTAGAACGGTGTCAGCCACAGCGCGTCGACTCCGAGCAGCTCCAGATACCCGAGCTTGCCGCGGATGCCTTCGAGGTCACCGACGCCGTCCCCGTCCGAATCGGCGAACGAGCGTACGTAAACCTGGTAGAAGACCGCTTTGGCCCACCAAGCCACGTCGCGTTCCATCACACGAAGCTGTTCATCATGCTGTTGGCGGCCATCTCCAGGTACGCCCACAGCTGCGAGCGGTACGGCTCCTCGATGTTCTCCTCGTCGACCGCGATCTTGATGCAGCGCAGCCAGGCGTCGCGTTCGATCGGGCCGATCTTGAACGGAGCGTGCCGCATCCGCAGCCGCGGGTGGCCGCGCTGGTCCGAGTAGGTGTGCGGGCCGCCCCAGTACTGCATGAGGAACAGCCGGAAACGCTCCTCGGCCGGGCCGAGGTCCTCCTCGGGGTACAGCGGGCGAAGCACCTCGTCGACCGCCACTTCGGCGTAGAACCGCGCGACGATCCGGGTGAAGACCGGTTCACCGCCGATCGCTTCGTACAGGGTGGTGGGGTCAGGTTCGGTCACGGACACAGCTCCATTCTGCCCTTGTCCTACTGGGCCGCGGGGCCGGACGACATAAAGCGCCCCAGTGGCGGCTCGAAGCCGGCTTCGTCGAGCGCGGCGAGCAGATGCGCACGCAGCGCGCGCTGCACGGCCCACTGCTTGCCGGGCCGGACCTTCACCGTCAGGCGGAGCTTGATGCTCTCGGGGGTGACGGTCTCCACGCCGAGCATCTCCGGCGGCTCCAGCACGTTCGGTGCGAGCCCTTCGCTCTCCAGGAGCGTCTTCGCCTTGTCGGCCATCAGCTCGGTGGCCTTCTCGACGTCGGCCGAGTAGCTGAGCGGGACGTCGACGACGGCCACCGCGAAGCCCTGGCTCGAGTTGCCGACCCGCAGCACCTCGCCGTTGCGGACGTACCAGACGGTGCCGTTGATGTCACGCAAGGTGGTGATCCGGAGGCCGACGGCCTCGACGGTGCCGGACGCCTCGCCGACGTCGACGACGTCACCGACGCCGTACTGGTCCTCGATCATCATGAACATGCCGGACAGGAAGTCCTTGACCAGGTTCTGCGCGCCGAATCCGAGCGCCACGCCGACGATGCCCGCCGAAGCGATGATCGGCGCCAGGTCGATGCCCAGTTCGCCGAGCACCAGGATGAACGCGAGGCCGTAGATCAGGAACGTCGCCATCGACTTGAGCACCGAGCCGATGGTGGCGGCGCGCTGACGGCGCCGTTCCATCACCGCCGACCCGAGCACCTCGGGAGCCTTCTCCCGCAGCGGTCTCAACAGGGCGGGCAACTTCGAGGAACCACCGTTCGGCATCCGCGTCACGCGGTTGATCAGGCGTCGCACCAGATACCGCAGCAGGAACGCCACGGCGACGATCATCAGGATCCTCAGCGGCTTCGTCAGCAGCCAGCCCGCCGACGCGGAGAGCCATTCGTTCTTTGTGACCTGGAACACCTGGTAGCACAGGCTGCCGGCCTCGCGGGTGCAGGCCGGGGGTTCGGTGGGCAGCAGGTTCACGGAGAGGAAATGTCCTTTCGTACTCGGCGGGGACCGGTCACGCCGCTCGTCCCCGGCGGATGCGAATCGGCCAACATCATGTGGCCGCCGGGTCGCGTGCATGTGACACGTCCAGTAACACACGTGCACTTTGGGGCTGATCTGTGGTCGACTATGCCTGCACCGGTGGAGGTGGTCGAGTGCCAGACCGACAACCCATCCCCCTCGGCGTCCCGAGCCAAGCCTTGGCCGGACAGGCGCCGGAGGTCGTGTTGCGCGCCCATCCGGGAGGTGCCCCCTCGCACGGGGCTCCACCGGGCGGGCCGGGAACGCGGCCAGGGGGTGTTGCCCGCCCGCCCGGACAGCGTAGAGGGCGGGACCCGTCGACCACGGCGGCACCCACCACGAATTCGTGGGGCCGCAGACGGGTATTGCTGTTGAACGCCACGTTCGAACCGCTCACGGCGCTGCCGTTGCGGCGGGCGGTGGTCCTCGTGATGTGCGGCAAGGCCGAGGTGGTGCACGGCGACCCGGCGGGGCTCGAACTGCACGCCGCCACGGTCTCGTTGCCCGTGCCTTCGGTGATCCGGCTGAGCACCTACGTGCGCGTGCCCTACCGCGCGCAGGTGCCGCTGACCCGGGCCGGGCTGATGCACCGCGATCGGTACCGCTGCGCCTACTGCGGAGGGCGGGCCGAGACGATCGACCATGTCGTCCCGCGCAGTCGCGGTGGCCCCCACAGCTGGACGAACTGCGTGGCCTGTTGCGCCAAGTGCAACCACCGGAAGGCGGACAAGCTGCTTTCCGAGATCGGCTGGCGCCTGCGCGTCGTGCCGAGGGCCCCACACGGGCCGCACTGGCGGCTGCTCGCGCATTCGAAGGAGGCCGACCCGTTGTGGCGGCCGTACCTGGGAACCGCGGCCTGATCAAATCGTGAACACGTCGGCGCCCCGGCTGCCTTTCGGCGGCCGGGGCGGGCCGATGATGCCGTGGTGGAGCTCGTTACGAGTACGCCGTCCCCTACTTAGCCGGTCGTGCTCGAGCTCAGGCGGCGAGCGAGAAGTCGCTCTGGCAGGTGACGCGGGTGCCACGGGTGACACGGGTGCCGCGAGTGACACGCGTGCCGCAGGTGACGCGCGTTCCGGCGGTCACGCGGGTGCCGCGCGTGACGCGGGTTCCACGGGTGACACGGGTGCCGGCGGTGACCCGGGTGCCTCGGGTGACGCGCGTTCCGCGGGTGACGCGGGTGCCGGCGGTGACCCGCGTACCGCGAGTGACACGAGTACCGCGCGTAACCCGTGTGCCCGCCGTCACACGCGTACCGGGGACGAATTCAATTTCGAAGAGTGACGAAATGTCGTCGGTGATCGCCTGGCCGGGTGTCTGGGTGCTCTGCATGACATGTCCTCCTGCGACCGGTGCGTTACCTGCTGGGGTGGGGGAGCTGGGCGCAAGGCCCGTACAGGTGAAAAAGCTACGAGGATTTCAAGGCGGCGACAAGGCGACAGCGCCGGGTGCGGCCGCCCGTACGTTGAGTTGCAACCTTTCGGCCTTGCGGGCTTCGCCCCAACGTGGGAGCGCTTTCGCGGCAAGCGGCGGACGGCCCCCTCCGGACGACGAGCGGTAGGTGCCGTGCGAGCGGGTGCGGTCGCGCGCCATCGGATACGCTCACGCGCGTGAACCTTGTCGAGACGATCCTGGTCTTCGCGGTGATCCCCTTGGTCATCTACGCGCTTTGCGGGGTGGCCACGCTGCGGTCGAAGGGCGCGGGCGTCGCCCGGTACCGGCCGGGGCAGCCGTGGGAGTACCCGGCCATGTGGTGGAGCGCCAACCCCGACGGAGTCGGCGCCAGGCATTCGCACGCGGGCGGCGCGACCGCCGTCGGTGCGGCGGACGGAACTTCGGTGACGGGAGGCGCTCGTGGCAACTGGTGAACTGACCCATTCGTCCACCGCTGTTGACGAAGAGCCCGGTTACGGCGCCGCCGTTACTTCGAGCGGCCGGATTTCCGCCGCCAAGATGTACGAACCGGCTGGTCCGAACAGCCCATTCACGACCCAGCAGCTTGCCCGGCTGGACGAGGCGCTGACCCTGGCCAGCCGCGAGACCGGCCTGGACTTCAGCGTGTACCTCGGCGACCTCGGCGAGGACACCCGCGTCACCGCCGAAGGCCTGCTGAGCTCGACCGACAACCCGGCCGACGGCGTGATCGTCGCCGTTTCGCCCGGTCAGCGCGTCATCGAGATCGTGACGGGCTCGCAGGCCCGGTACCGCCTGCCTGACCGCGGCGCGAAGCTCGCCGTGGCCAGCATGGTCGCTTCCTTCAAGGAAGGCGACCTCATCGGTGGGCTCGTGAACGCCCTCCGCATGCTGAGCGACCAGGCGGGCGCTCCGCAGCACTGACGCTCTCAAGTGCTATGAAAGGTCCTTTCCTTGCAAATTTTGCAAGGAAAGGACCTTTCATAGCGTTACGGGACTAGACCCCGGCCTGCGAGTCGAACTCACGGGCGGCCAGCGCCCGCACGATCCCGGCCCGGCCCTCCGACACGAGACGGCGCAGCGCCGCCGGGTGCTCCCCGGCCAGCCACTCGTCCGAGGCCTCCACCGTCGACGGCTCGACGGCCCACGACGGGTACAGCCCGACGACGGTCGGCTGCGCCCGCTCGCTCGAGCGCCGCTGCCACACCTCGTCGATGACCTCGAAGTAGCGCTTCACGTAGCCGCCGAGCAGGTGCTTCTGACCCGGGTGGGAGAAGCCGGTGATGAGCGAGTCGCTGACCGCGTTGGGCAGCTCGTCGTCGTACACCGCCCGCTGCCACGCGTCGGCCTTCGCCTCCTCGGTCGGCCGCAGCGCCCGCGAGCGCTCGGCCTGACGCCGTCCGGCCGCCGTGTCGTCCTTGGTGAGTTCCGCGTCGATCTCGGGATTCTCCGCCTTGCCGTGCGCGACCAGCGCGTGCAGCAGGCGCCAGCGCAGGTCGGTGTCGACGGTCAGGCCCTCCAGCGGCGCCGTGCCGTCGAGCCAGCCCGCGATGATCGCCAGCGTCTTGTCGTCGAGCACGCAGCCGGCGAGCGAGTTCACGAACGCCAGCTGGTGGTCCGAGCCTGCCTCGGCGCCCTGCGCCAGCTCCAGCAGCCGCGAGGAGAACTCCGGCCAGCCCTTGTCCGCCGCCCACGCCGGGCTCGCGTACGAGTTCAGCGCCGTCTGCGCCTGCAGCAGCAGCCGCTGCACCACGCCGACCTCGGTCTCGGTGTGCACGCCGCGCTGCACCAGGGTGACGAAGTCGCGTGCCTTGAGCTCGGCCTCGCGCGTCATCTCCCACGCCGCCGACCAGCACAGCGTGCGGGGCAGCGGTTCGGTGATGTCGGCGATGCGGTCGATCAGCGTGGTCAGCGACGCCGGGTCGAGCCGCATCGTGCAGTAGGTCAGGTCGTCGTCGTTGACCAGCACGAGCTTGCCCGCCGGGAGACCGATCAGCCCCGGCACCTCGGTGCGCTCACCGTCGACGTCGAGTTCGACGCGGTGCTTGCGGACGATCTTGCCGTCCTCGTCCTCGTCGTAGACGCCGACCGCGACCCGGTGCGTGCGCAGCTCACCGGCACCCGGCTTGGCGCCGGTCTGGGTGACGGCGAACGAGGTGTACGTGCCGTCGGCGCCGACCTCGTAGCGCGGGCTCAGCGAGTTGAGACCGGTGGTCTCCAGCCACTGCGCGCTCCACCACGACAGGTCGCGGCCCGAGGCCTCTTCCAGCGCGCCCAGCAGGTCCGCCAGGGTCGCGTTGCCCCAGGCGTGCTTGCCGAAGTAGACCTTGAGGCCTTCGAGGAAGTACTCGACCCCGACGTAGGCGACGAGCTGCTTGAGCACGCTCGCGCCCTTGGCGTAGGTGATGCCGTCGAAGTTCACCTCGACCGCGTGCAGGTCGACGATGTCCGCGGCGATCGGATGCGTCGAGGGCAGCTGGTCCTGCCGGTACGCCCACGACTTCTCGATGTTCGCGAAGCTGGTCCACGCGTTCTTGTACTCGGTCGCCTCGGCCTGTGCCAGCACGCTCGCGAAGGTCGCGAACGACTCGTTCAGCCACAGGTCGTCCCACCAGCGCATGGTGACCAGGTCGCCGAACCACATGTGCGCCATCTCGTGCAGCAGCGTCTCGGCGCGGCGCTCGTAGGCGTAGCGGGTGACGCGGCTGCGGAAGACGTAGTCCTCCAGGAACGTGACCGCGCCGGCGTTCTCCATCGCTCCCGCGTTGAACTCCGGCACGAACAGCTGGTCGTACTTGGAGAACGGGTACGGGGTGGCGAACTTCTCGTGGTAGAAGGCGAAACCCTGCTTGGTCTCGGTGAACAGCTTGTCCGCGTCCATATGCTCGGCGAGCGAGGCGCGGCAGTAGATGCCCAGCGGGATGGTGCGGTGCTCGTCGGTGAATTCGTCGCGCCACTCGCTGTACGGGCCCGCGATCAGCGCGACCAGGTAGGTCGAGATCCGCTCGGACACCTTGAACACGGTGCGGACGGCCCCTTCCGGGGTCTCCTCGGCCGACTCGACCAGCGCGTTCGAAATGACCTTCCAGTCCTTCGGCGCGATCACGGTGAGCCGGTACACCGACTTGAGGTCGGGCTGGTCGAAGCAGGCGAACATACGCTTCGCGTCCGCGGTCTCGAACTGCGTGTAGAGGTAGACGCCATCGTCGACCGGGTCGACGAACCGGTGCAGGCCCTCGCCGGTGTTCATGTACCGGCAGACCGCGTCCACGACGAGCTCGTTCGACCCGGCGAGCGCGGGCAGCTCGACGCCCTTGTCCTCGACGTACCCGCTGACGTCGAGTTCCGTCCCGTTGAGGACGGCCGACTCGATCCCCTCGGCGACGATGTCGACCCACGACGTCTCGCCGCTTCTGGCGCTGGCGAACTTGATCGTCGTCTTCGACGTGAAGGTCTTCTCACCGGGACCGCCGCGGCCGTCGGTCAGATCCAGCTCGATGTCGTAGGACTCGACGTCGAGCAGCTCCGCGCGCAGCTTGGCTTGGTCTCGGGTCAGGTTGGGGGCGGGCACTGGCACCTCTGGTCATCGGTATCGGTTTTGGTTTCCAACTACAGGCATCCAATCATGTCGGGGCCCGTGCTGACGACGGGAACAACGCCGACGGCCGCGATGTTGGCTCGCTGTGTAGCACCCTGTGTGCGTACCGGCCCACCCAAGACGATGGCACTGGGAGAACCTGATGACCGCCCCGTCCGAGAAGACCAAGGTCGACTTCTACTTCGATCCGATCTGCCCCTTCGCCTGGATCAGCTCGCGCTGGATCCTCGAAGTGGAGAAGCACCGCGACCTCGACCTGAGGTTCCGGATCATGAGCCTGTCCGAGCTCAACAGCGGCCGTGAGGACCTGCCTGAGCAGTACAAGGAGCTCCTGGACCGCGGCTGGGGCCCCGTCCGCGTCGCCACCGCGCTCGCCCAGAAGAACGGCGAGGAGGCGCTGCGCGACTTCTACACGGAGTTCGGCACGCGCCACCACAACCAGGGCGACAAGGACATCCCGAAGGTCATCAAGGAGACCCTCGAAGCCATCGGCGCCCCGGCCGAACTGGCCGAGGCCGCGGAGTCGGCCGAGTACGACGAAGCGCTGAAAAAGAGTCACTACGAAGGTATGAATCCGGTCGGAATGGACGTCGGCACCCCGACCATCCACATCGACGGCGTCGCCTTCTTCGGCCCGGTGCTCAGCTCGATCCCGCGTGGCGAGGACGCCGTCAAGGTCTTCGACGGCGCCCGCGCGCTGGCGAGCTACCCGGACTTCTTCGAGCTGAAGCGCACCCGGTCCGGTGAGCTGAACTTCGACTAAGGCGTTTCCAGGGCGGCCTTGGTGACATCGCCGGGGTAGGGGGACCTCGCGACGGCTTCGTCCGTCGTGAGGTCCCTCGCCGCGATCCCGGTTTTGAGCGCGACGAGTTCACGTAACCCGTCGCGGTGCTTCTCGATGAACGCGGTGTCGACGGGGTCCCCGTGCCCGGCCACGATGATCTTCGGCTCCAGCGCGAGGATCGCGTCCATCACGCTGGGCCACTCGGCCAGGAAACTGCCGTCGTTGAACGAGAACGCGCTGAAGCCCGCTTCGGCGTTCTCGACGGCGTCGCCCGCGTAGACGACTCCCGCGTCGGGCACGTGTACGAACAGGTCGTGATCGGTGTGCGCCCGGCCGAGGAACCGCAGCACGGCGGTGCGGCCGCCGAGGTCGATTTCGGCGCTCTCGGTGACCGGCTTGTCCGGCAGGGTGATCTCGGTGCGCTCCAGCGCCTCCGCCATCTCCGGGCGATTCTCGCCGAGATAGTGCTGGATCCACTTATGCCGCGCGCCCTCGCCGTAGGTGGTCAGCTCGGTCAAGCACCCTTCGTGCGCCCAGACGTCGCACGGCAGGAACGCCGTCGTGCCGAAGGCGTGATCGAAATGCGCGTGGGTGTAGACGACCGACCACGGCAGCGGCGTGATCTCCCGTACCGCCGCGGCCAGCTCGGCGCCCTGGTCGACGTCGCCGCGGACGTCGACGACCAGGCAGCGCTCACTGCCCACGACGAGGCCGACGGTCAGGTCCAGCTCCTCGTAACGGCGGGCGTACACGCCGTCCGCGAGTTCGAGCCAAGTCACGAATCCTCCAGAATTCCGTTGCGCAGCACCGGAACCGTGCCGCTCGTGTCTCGCATCGCGGCGAGTGTCACGTCGTTCGCGTGCCCGGCCGCGGCGAGCTCGCGTCCTGAAGAACACTCTGTCAGTGCTTCGGCGATGTCGATCGCTTTTGCCGCGGCGGCGGCGAGACGGGCTTCGGCGGACAGGCGGCCGTAGCCGTCCAGCGCCGCGACGATCGCACCCGCGCCGAGCTGGTCCTCGACGCATGGCCTCAGCGGCCCGAACGTCGTGGCTTCGGGGTGGATGTCGATGCCCCAGCGTTCGCCTGCCGGGATGACGCCGATCGGGCGCCCGTTCGCCAGCTCCGCCGCGCGGGCGGCGACGGCGGTCGCGTTGCGCAGGCATCCCGCCAGCACGACGGCACCGGTCGTGGCGGCGGCGTCGCACAGCGTGGCGCCGTTGGGTGAGGGGAGCGCCAGGAGCGTGCCGGAAGGGATTTCCGTCACAGACGAAGGTCGCAAGGACCAGTGTTTTTCACCCGCGAGGATGGCGCCTCGCGCCTTCGCGGTCTCTTCGCCGCGCTGATCGCGCCAGCGGACCGGCAGCACGCGGCCGCCGTTGCCGAGCACGAGATCCGTTGTGGTGCAGAAGGAAAGCACGTCGACGATGACGAGAACGGCACAGTCCGCGCCCAGGGCGGTGACACCCTCGCTTCCCCATTCGAGTCCGATGTCCACCCCCACAGCATGCTCGCCCCGGAACGTGATGGCAGACTCCGCGCTGTGCGTGTTTACCTTGGCTCTGACCATGCCGGTTTCGAACTGAAGAACCACCTCGTGGCCCACCTCAAGGAGCAGGGCCACGACGTCGAGGACGTCGGTCCCTTCGTCTACGACGCGGCCGACGACTACCCCGCTTTCTGCATCGAGGCGGCCCGCCGCGTCGTCGCGGACGAGGGCAGCCTCGGCATCGTCGTCGGCGGCTCCGGCAACGGCGAGCAGATCGCGGCCAACAAGGTGAAGGGCGCTCGCGCCGGCCTCGCGTGGAGCGTCGAGACCGCGAAGCTCACCCGCGAGCACAACCACGCCCAGCTGATCGGCGTCGGCGCGCGGATGCACACCACCGAAGAGGCCACGGAGATCGTCGAGGCGTTCCTCGCGACCCCGCCGAGCCCGGACGAGCGCCACGGCCGCCGCGTCCAGCAGATCCTGGACTACGAGAACACCGGCTGGCCGCCGCCGCTGCCCGAGCACTGACATGCCCGAGGGGCACACGCTCCATCGCTTGGCACGTCTGCACAAACGCCGTTTCGCCGGTCGCCCGGTCGGGGTGAGCAGCCCGCAAGGACGGTTCGCCACCGAAGCGTCCCGTTTGGACGGCCGGGTGCTGGTGAAGGCCGAGGCGTACGGGAAGCACCTGTTCCACGACTACGGTCCACACGGGACGGTGCACGTCCACCTCGGCCTCTACGGCACGTTCTCCGACGTGCCGCTGCCCGCGCTGGAACCGGTGGGGCAGGTGCGGATGCGGCTGATCGGCCTGACACATTCGGCCGACCTGCGCGGCCCGAACCAGTGCGAACTCCTGGACGGGCCCCAGGTCGACGCGATCAAGGCGCGGCTGGGGCCGGATCCGCTGCGCCGTGACGCGAAGCCGGACAAGGCGTGGGAGCGGATCTCGCGGTCGAAGACGTCGATCGCGGCATTGCTGATGGACCAGTCGGTGCTGGCGGGCGTCGGCAACGTGTATCGCGCCGAAGTGTTGTTCCGGCACGGTGTCGCCCCGCTCGTCCCCGGCCGCGCGCTCGATCGCGGGCTGTGGGAAGACATGTGGGCGGATCTCGTGACGCTGATGCGGCACGGTGTCCGGGTGGGACGGATCGACACGGTCGCGCCGGAGCATCTGCCCGAGGTCACGGGCCGCGCGCCGCGGCAGGATCGGCACGGGGGCGAGGTGTACGTCTACCGGCGCGAGGGGATGCCTTGTCTCGTGTGCGGGACGGCGGTGCTGCGGAGCGATCTGGCGGCGCGGAACCTCTTCTGGTGCCCGACCTGTCAGCCCGCCTGACGAGCCACCGCCCCCGCCGCTCATCAACGTTGCGAAAGCCACTTTCGCGACGTTGAAGGTTGTGAAAGTGGCTTTCGCGACATCTTTGGGTTCGGCCCGGCGAGCGCACTCTCGACGGTGCCCGAACGCCATGAAAGGTCCTTTCCTTGCAAATTTTGCAAGGAAAGGACCTTTCATGGCGCTTGAGGGACGAGCAGCGGGGCTAGAAGTCGAAGCCTCCGCCGTCGAACCCGCCGCCATCGAAGCCGCCGCCGTCGAACCCACCGGCGTCCCCGCCCATGTCTCCGCCCGCGTCGCCGCCGGCGTCACCGGCACCGGCGTCCTCCTGCCCCGCGTCATAGCCCGACTCCCAGGCCGACGCGCTCGCGATCCCCGCCATACCGGAGAACATCGCGCTGAACAGCAGCATCGAACCGAGGCCCCAGGCACCGGCGACGAGCGCGGGCTTCCACCACGGCTCGCTGTACCAGCCCTGCGGCACCGGACGGCCTGCCACGCGACCGCCGGGGTAGTAGTGCGGCGTCCGCTGGCTCGGGTCCGGCGAAGCCTCGTAGTGCTCGCCTTCGACGTCGACCGAGCGGTACTCGGTGACCTTGCCCGCCCGGTCGCGCTCTTCGCTGCCGGGCAGGTCCGGACCGGGGTCCATGCCCATCGCGAGGCGGGCCGCGCGGACGTAGTAGAGCCCTTCGATGGCGGTCTCGCGCACCAGCCGGGCCTGTTCGATGGTCTGCGCCTGCTCCATCTGGGAGCCGGCCGCGGTGAAGCGTTCGGACGCGTCCGCCATCGCCTGCTGGGAGGCGGTGTCCGTGCCGGTGAGGTTCATGACCTGACCGCCGAGCCGCTCGACGAGGCGCCGCGCGTCGGCCTTCGCGTCGTCCAGCCGGCGCTTCTTGGCCGCCGCCTGGGATTTCGCGAAGTAGATGCCGCCGCCGACCACGACGACGAGGAGCACGATCAGGAAGATCGCGGTGCCCATGGGTTCACTCCAGGAATCGTTCGGCCTTTGCCCGGATCAACGCCGAGCGCCCGCCGGTGGTTCCCGTGGACACTGGCGGGGGAAACTAGAACACGTTATAGTTCGGCTCCATGAAGTTCACCCTGTCGATCGCGATGAACCCGCTCGATCAGCTGGGCGAGCTCGCCCGTGCGGCCGAAGAGGCGGGTTTCTCCTCGATCGCGCTCCCCGATTCCCTGTTCTATTCCGAAACGGTCTCCGCCGACTACCCGTACACGCCCGACGGCAGCCGCTTCTGGACCGAGGAGACGCCCTGGGCGGATCCACTGATCGCGGCCGCGTCGATGGGCGCGGTCACCGAGAGGCTCACGTTCTACACGTCCGTGCTCAAACTCGGCTCCCGCAATCCGGTCCTGCTCGCCCGCCAGGTCAACTCGGTCGCCGCGCTGACCGGCGGCCGCTTCGGACTCGGGCTCGGCGTCGGCTGGTCGCCGGAGGAGTTCCGCTGGTGCGGCGCGCCGTACGAGCAGCGCGGCAAGCGTGTGGACGAGGCCATCGAGGTGCTGCGCCTGATCCTCGACGGCGGGATGGTCGAGTTCCACGGCGAATTCTTCGACTTCGACAAGCTCCGCATGAGCCCGACGCCGCCGTCGCGGGTGCCGTTCTACATCGGCGGGCATACCGACGTGGCGCTGCGCCGGGCCGCACGCGTCGCCGACGGCTGGTCGTCGGCGATGATGAAGTTCGACGACCTCCGCGACACGATCGCCAAACTGCGCGGGCTGCTGGCCGACCAGGGCCGCGCCGGCGATCCCTTCGAGTACCAGGCCGTCTGCATCGACAAGTTCGGTCTCGACGGCTACCGCGAGCAGGGCGACATCGGCGTCACCGACATCATCACCATGCCGTGGGTGTTCGACGGCCTCGGTTTCGACGCCGAAGTCGGCCCCAAGCTCGATTCCATCAAGAAGTTCGGCGACGAGATCATCGCGAAGATCGGAGACTGAACCATGGGTGTCGACGTCTGCTGGGATCCGGCCGCCGCGCAGCCGCCCGCGCGCCAGGCCGCGTTCCGCTCGATGACCGCCGTCACCGCCGGGGACAAGGCCGCCTGGCTCGCGCTTTTCGCGGGAGACGCAGTCGTCGAGGATCCGGTCGGCCCGTCGATGTTCGACGAGGAGGGCAAAGGACATCACGGCCAGGACGGGATCAGCGCGTTCTGGGACAAGACGATCGCGAACGTCGAACGCTTCCGGTTCACCATCCGCGATTCGCACGCGGCCGGTGACGAGGTCGCGAACGTCGGCACGATCACGACGTACCTGCCCGGCGGCTACCGCGTCGACACCGACGGCGTGTTCGTCTACCGGGTACGCGAAGACGGGCTGATCGTGTCGATGCGCGCGTTCTGGGAAACCGAGCGCGCCATGGCCACCGCCCGGAAGGCCGAGGAGTGACCCGCGGGTAGGTTCCACGCCATGCGGATCGGCGTGGTCAAGGTCGTGGTCCTGGTGGTGGGGTTCTACGCCTTGGGCACGCTGATCTTCCTCCTGCTCGCCTTCGGTGGCGGCTTCCTGCTGGCCGGGATCGACAACGTCCCGCTGTTCATCCTCGCCGGGCTCAGCCTCGGCTTGCTGTTCGGAACCGGGGTCGCGGCGCTCCTGCCGTTGCGCCCGGCGCCTTTCGTGCCGAAGGGGGTTCCGCTCTATCGCGACGACGCCCCTGAGTTGTGGGCGACCCTCACCGAACTGGCGGAGGCGATCGGCACCCGGCTGCCGGACCAGGTCTGGCTCACCGCCGGGCCGGGGGCATCGGTCGTCGAGGAAGCGCGGCTGTTCGGGCTGAAACCCGGTCGCCGGTTCCTGTCGGTCGGCCTTCCGACGCTCCAAGCGTTCACCCGTGCCCAGGCTCGCGCCGTGCTGGCGCACGAGTTCGCCCACTACGGGCAGCTCGACGGCCGGACCAGCGTGACCGGTTATCGCTCCCACGTCGCCGTCGCGCGGATGCTCGACCGCTTTCCCCGAAGCACGATCAACCCGCTGGCGTGGCTGTTCCGCGGCTACGCGCGACTGTTCGTCCTCACCCAGCGGGTGGCGAGCCGCCGTCGTGAATACGGGGCCGACCAGGTCATGGGCCAGCTCGCAGGGCGGGCCTCCGCGCACTCGGCGTTGCGGCTGCACGCGCGGCTCGACGGGGAATGGACGCGGTATCTCGGCGTCCAGGTCGAACCCGGGGCGGCGGTCGAGATGGCCCCAGACGACGTCTACGGCGGTTTCGCCAGAATGCTCGAAGCGCGGCGCGAATGGTTGGCCACCGTCGACGAGCCCCTTCGGCTCCCCTCGCGCTGGGACACCCACCCGCCGACGTCGGAACGGCTGTGGGCCTTGGAAACCGCGCCCGACAAGTCCGATGTGGACGAACGGCCGGCACTGGGCCTGCTCGCCGACCCCGTCCGGGCCGCCGCCCGGCTCGAAGAGGCATCGTTCGACTTCGGTGGGCGCCGTCGTCTCCCCTGGGACACCTACCCGCGCGAGGCGGCCTTGGCGCGGCTGAAGGTCGAAGCCGAGGCCGCGTACCGGGCCATCGCCCGGGCGTCGGGGCAGCCAGGCGGCAGCCTCGAAGCGCTTCTCACGTTGTCCGGGGAGGATGTCCCGGAAGACGGGGTCATGGCCGCCGTCGTCCTGGCGGCCCTGGACGCGGGCACGATGCGCTTCGTGCATCGGTGGGACGACGAACCGGATTTCGTCCTCGCCGACGGCTCTTTCCTGGACTTCGATCTCGTCGAGGATCTGCTGATCGGCGAACCCGACCAGGTCGCGCGTGCCCGCGCGGCTTTGGCGAAGCTGGGCATCGACCCGGCGGCCGCGAACGGCGGGACGGAACGGCTCTCGCCGGGGGAGGCGCCGGTGCTCGGCGGGCTCGCGAACGTGAACTTCGACGATTCGCCCGGCCATCTGGTCATCACCGAACGCGGCCTGATCTACTCGCCCGACCCGGAGGCCGAGTCCGGCTCCGGGAAGGACGCACTGCTCGCGCTGATGGCACAGGCCCCGTTCGCGGTCGCCGCCAGGGCCGGCGCGGTATGGCTGCCGTACGAGGAGTTCTCACGCGTGGAGAAGCAGCGTGACATCCCGCTCAAGGCGACCGTGACCCTCTACGACGGTACCGAGCACCGGATCCACGCCGTCTACACCGGCTACGTTCACGAGAAGTCGCACGAAACGATCCTCCGGGTGCTCAGGTGAGCCGCTCCGCGCGCCGCGTCAGGTACTGCTTCTCGGGTTCGCTCGCGGTCTTGCCGGCGGCCCGGAGGTAGGCCTCGCGCGCGGCGCCGGTGTCGCCTGCCAGCTCCAGCAGATGCCCTCGCACGGATTCGAGCCGGTGGGTCTGGCTCATCCGGCTGTCGTCGTCGAGCGTGGTCAGCAGTTCGAGGCCCGCTTCCGGCCCGTTGACCTCGGCGACCGCGACGGCGCGGTTGAGCGTGACGACCGGGCCGGGCGACACCTTCTCGAGCACGTCGTAGAGCGCGAGGATCTGCGACCAGTCCGTGTCGGCCGCGGTGGGCGCCTCGTCGTGGACGGCGGCGATCGCGGCCTGCACCTGGTACGGCCCGACCGGGCCCGCCTCCAAGGCCTCGCTCACCAGCGACACCCCTTCGGCGATCATTTCCGCGTTCCAGCGCGAACGGTCCTGCTCGGCGAGGGGGACGAGCGAGCCGTCCTCGCCGGCGCGGGCGGCGCGGCGGGCGTCGGTCAGCACCATGAGCGCGAGCAGGCCGGTGACCTCGTCCTCGTCCGGCATGAGCCGCCGGAGCAGCCGGGTCAGCCGGATCGCCTCGGCGGTCAGGTCCGCGCGGTGCAGGTCGGGGCCGCCGCTGGTCGTGTAGCCCTCGTTGAAGATCAGGTACAGGACCTGGAGGACGACTCGGAGCCGTTCGGCCAGTTCCCCGGCGGGTGGCAGGACGAACTCGGCGCCCGCCTTCTTGATGGTCTGTTTCGCCCGGCTGATCCGCTGGGCCAGCGTCGATTCCGGGACGAGGAAAGCGTTCGCGATCTCGCCCGTGGTCAGGCCGCCGACGGCGCGCAGGGTGAGCGCCAGTTGTGACGGCGGGGACAGGGAAGGGTGACAGCACAGGAAAAGGATGGTGAGCGTATCGTCCGAAGTGGACGGTTCGCCCGGCCCGGCCAGGTCCATCAGCGCGTTGTTCTCCTCGCGCCGCCGTCGCGCGCTCTCGCTGCGCCACTCGTCCACCAGCCGCCGTGAGGCGACCGTCGCGAGCCACGACTTCGGGCTGTCCGGGATGCCCTGCTCCGGCCATTGCTGCGCGGCGGAGAGCAGAGCTTCCTGTACGGCGTCCTCACAGGCGTCGAACTGCCCGTGTTTGCGTACCAGCAACCCGATGACCTGCGGGGCCAGCTCCCGCAGGAGCGCTTCCACCTGACGATCGTCCTTCACGACGCCAGTCTTACCTCATTCAGTCCTCTGGATGCGTGGTCAGGCCTTCAATCGCCGGATGAACCGGGCGCTGCGCTCGCAATGGTCCTCGTAGCCCCGCGCGCGATAGAAGGCGTGCGCGGCGGTCCGGTGGCGGGAACTGGTGACCTCCATGGTGTCGCAACCCAGGCGTCGCGCCTCCGCCTCGGCGGCCGCGACCAGCTCGCGTCCAATGCCCGACCCTCGGCGGGTTTCGTCCACCACCAAGGCCACGATCCGCCCGCCGGAGCCCGGCCGCTCCAGCAGCGGGATCGCGACCACCGCGACGACGCCGACCACCGTGCCGTCCGCCTCGGCGACGAACGCGGCACCCTCGGGATGGCGGGCCCACCGCTCGAGTCGGCCGCGTACGTCCTCCACGTCGTTGTCCGGGTAACCCAGCTCGGTGAGGAGCGCGGTCACGGCGGGGGCGTCGGCGCTGAGGGCGTGGCGGATCTCCATGATCGCCATTAAAGCGGAGGGTCACGGAGTGATCGGCCGCTGACTCGGAGTGAGGGGTGTGTGGAAATAGGGACGCTGAGTGTCCCTATTTCCACACACGTGTCGTGATCGGCCCGGTCGCGCGGATCTCGGGTCATCCAACGCTACAAAATCCACACACTCGACCTTGATCAGGTCCATCGTGGCCTCGTCGAGTGACAACCGGCGCCCGCGAGGCAAACGAAACCGTCGAAGCGGAGGGTCGCTGAGCGCATCGCCGACCCTCGAACCGGCACGGCCAAGCCGAACACCGGTGAACTCGCAGGTCGAAGACCTTGAGTCGGGCTGACAGGATTTGAACCTGCGACCCTCCGCTCCCAAAGCGGATGCGCTACCAAGCTGCGCCACAGCCCGTGGCTTCCCCGATCTCCCGGGGGGTGTGCGCACAGCCTAGCGGGTCACGCTAAGCTGTTTTCGCACCCGGTACTCCGGGGGCACGCGGGTGTAGCTCAATGGTAGAGCCCTAGTCTTCCAAACTAGCTACGCGGGTTCGATTCCCGTCACCCGCTCCACAGCTCCGCATCCGAACCCGCAGGCGCCTGGCCTGCGGGTTCTTTCGTGTCCTGCGAAGCATCGGCGCTTTCGCGTGACTGGATGGACGACACACGTGACTGGACGACGACTCGCGGCGGAACCCGGGCCGCGGTCGTGTCGTCCATCCAGACACGCGTGTCGTCCGCTGGATCACGTGTGTCGTCCAATCGGTCACGCGAAAGGCAACGACCACATGGACCGAAGGCTCAGTCCGCGCCGACGTCCGAGGAGTCCGACGGCGCCACGGCCTGCGAGAGGCCACTGGAGGCGGCGTCCGCCTCGAGGTGCGCGGCGATCAGGTCCAGCAGCTTGTCCGTGTCGACCGGCTTGGTCACGTAGTCGTCCGCGCCCGAAGCGAGCGTCCGCGCCTTGTCCTCCGCGGTCGCTTTCGCCGTGACGGCGATCACGGGCAGGTCTTCGTGCGCGGCCTCGGCGCGGATCGCGGTGATCGTGGCGTTGCCGTCCAGTTCGGGCATCATCACGTCCATCAGGACGAGCGCGGTGTCCTCGTGGCGTTCCAGTGCCCGGATTCCGGCGACGCCGGTCTCGGCGTAGATGACCTCCAGCCCGTTGCGCTCCAACACGGCGGCCAACGCGAAGACGTTCCGGAGGTCGTCGTCGACGATCAGGATCTTCTCGCCGTGGAACCGCTGTGACGGCGCGGAGGGGGCCACCTGCGGCACGGCCATGATCAGCGGGACGCCGCCTCCCGCGGCGGTGGTCGGGACCACCAGGTTCGCGGCGCTCACCGGCAGGTACAGCGTGAACGTGCTGCCCTTGCCGGGTTCGCTGCGGACGCGGAGTTCGCCGCCGAGCAGTTCCGTCAGCTGCTGGCTGATCGAGAGCCCCAGCCCGGTGCCGCCGTACTTGCGGCTGGTGGTGCCGTCGGCCTGGCGGAACGCGTCGAAGATGATCGCGAGCTTGTCCGGTGCGATGCCGATCCCGGTGTCCTCGACGGCGAACGCGAGGACGCCGGGGGCGTTGCGGAGCGAGTCGGCTTCGACCTCGCCCGGATCGGCCATCCGGATGTGCAGGCGCACGCCGCCCTCGTCGGTGAACTTCGCCGCGTTGGACAGCAGGTTCCGCAGCACCTGCTGCACGCGGTGTTCGTCGGTGTGGATCGACGAAGGTACCGGCGGGTCGATCAGGACGGCGAACTCCAGGCCCTTGTCCGAGGTGAGCGGACGGCAGATCGATTCGACGTACTCGACCAGTTCGGGCAGCGTGACGTCGGACATCTGCAGGTCCAGATGACCGGCCTCGACCTTGGCCATGTCGAGGATGTCGTTGATCAGCTGTTGCAGGTCGCTGCCCGCCGAGTAGATCGTCCGCGCGAACTGGACCTGCTTCTCCGTCAGATTCCCGTCCGGGTTCTCGGACAGCAGTTTCGCGAGGATCAGCGCGCTGTTGAGCGGGGTCCGCAGCTCGTGCGACATGTTCGCCATGAACTCGGACTTGTACTGCGACGCCATGGTCAGCTGCCCGGCACGCTCTTCGAGTTCCTGCCGCGCCTGTTCGATCTCGCTGTTCTTGACCTCGATGTCGCGGTTCTGCTGCGCCAGCAGCGCCGCCTTCTCCGCGAGATCCGTGTTGGACCGGCGCAGTTCCCGTTGCTGTGCCTGCAACTGCTCGGACCGGGCGCGCAGTTCCTGTGCCAGGCGCTGGGATTCGGTCAGCAGCGCCTCGGTGCGCGAGTTCGACTGGATGGTGCTGACGTTGACCGCGATGGTCTCCTTCAGCTGCTCCAGCAGGTCGATGTGGACGGTGCTGAAGGCGTTGATGGTCGCCAGTTCCAGCACCCCGAGCACCTCGCCCTGGAACAGCACCGGCAGCACGATCACGTTGACCGGCGCGGCCGAACCCAGTCCCGAGGAGATGAGCGCGTACTCCGGCGGGGCCTCGTGGACCAGTATCGTGCGGCGGTCGACGGCGGCCTGCCCGATGAGCGACTCGCCGGGGGAGAACCGCAGCCCGGTCTGGGATTTCGCCAGCCCGTAGGTCGCGATGCTCTCCAGGACCACCTCTTCCTGTTCGTCCTCACGGGCGAGGAAGAACGCGCCCTGCTGCGCGGACACGAGCGGGGTCAGCTCGGACAGGATCAGCGACGCCACCGACGCGAGGTCCCGGTGGCCCTGCATGAGCGCCGACAGCCTGGCCAGGTTGGTCTTGAGCCAGTCCTGCTCGCGGTTCGCCCGGGTGGTCTCCTTCAGGTTCGCGATCATCTGGTTGATGTTGTCCTTGAGCTCGGCCACCTCCCCGGACGCGTCGACGGTGATGTGCCGGGTCAGATCGCCCGCGGTCACCGCGGTCGCCACCTGCGCGATCGCCCGCACCTGGGTGGTCAGGTTGCCGGCCAGCTGGTTCACGCTTTCGGTGAGCCGCGACCACGTGCCCGCGACACCGGGCACCTCCGCCTGGCCGCCGAGTGTGCCGTCGGTGCCGACCTCGCGGGCGACACGCGTGACCTCGGAGGCGAAGGCCGAGAGCTGGTCGACCATCGTGTTGATGGTGGTCTTGAGTTCGAGGATCTCGCCGCGCGCGTCGATGTCGATCTTCTTCGACAGATCGCCCTGCGCCACCGCGGTGGTCACGGTCGCGATGCTGCGGACCTGGCCGGTCAGGTTGTCGGCCATGACGTTCACGTTGTCCGTCAACGCCTTCCACGTGCCCGCCACGTTCGGCACGCGGGCCTGGCCGCCGAGGATGCCTTCCGTACCCACCTCGCGGGCGACCCGGGTGACCTCGTCGGCGAACGCGCGCAGCGTCTCGACCATGCTGTTGATCGTCTCGGCGAGGACCGCGACCTCGCCCTGCGCGTCGATCGAGATCTTCTTCGACAGGTCGCCGTTCGCCACCGCCGTCGTCACCGTGGCGATGCTCCGCACCTGGTCGGTGAGGTTGGTGGCCATGACGTTGACGTTGTCCGTCAGGTCCTTCCAGGTCCCGGCGACGCCGCGCACCTGCGCCTGGCCGCCGAGCTTGCCCTCGGTGCCGACCTCGCGGGAAACCCGCGTGACTTCGTCGGCGAAGGCCGAGAGCTGGTCGACCATGATGTTGACGGTGTTCTTGAGCTCCAGGATCTCGCCGCGCGCGTCGACGATGATCTTCTGCGTCAGGTCGCCCTTCGCGACGGCGGTGGTCACCTGGGCGATGTTGCGGACCTGGTCGGTCAGGTTCTTCGCCATGAAGTTGACGTTGTCGGTGAGGTCCTTCCAGGTCCCGGCCACGCCGGGCACCTGCGCCTGACCGCCGAGCCTGCCGTCGCTGCCGACCTCGCGGGCGACGCGGGTGACCTCGTCGGCGAACGCCGACAGCTGATCCACCATGGTGTTCAGCGTGTTCTTCAGTTCGAGGATCTCGCCCTTGGCATCGACGGCGATCTTCTGCGAGAGATCGCCCTTCGCCACCGCCGTCGCCACCTGGGCGATGTTGCGGACCTGCGCGGTGAGGTTGTTCGCCATGAAGTTGACCGACCCGGTGAGGTCGCGCCAGGTCCCGGCGACACCCGGCACCTGCGCCTGGCCGCCGAGCTGGCCTTCCGTGCCGACCTCGCGCGCCACCCGCGTGACTTCGTCGGCGAACGACGAGAGCTGGTCGACCATCGTGTTGACGGTCGTCTTCAGTTCGAGGATCTCGCCGCGCGCGTCGACCGTGATCTTCTGCGTCAGGTCGCCCTTCGCCACCGCCGTGGTGACCTGGGCGATGTTGCGGACCTGGTCGGTCAGGTTGTCCGCCATCTGGTTCACCGAGTCGGTGAGCCCGCGCCACGTGCCCGCCACGCCCGGCACGGTCGCCTGACCGCCGAGACGGCCTTCGCTGCCGACCTCGCGCGCCACCCGCGTGACCTCGTCCGCGAACGACGACAGCTGGTCGACCATCGTGTTCAGCGTGTTCTTGAGTTCGAGGATCTCGCCCTTGGCGTCGACGTTGATCTTCTGCGAGAGGTCGCCCTGCGCGACCGCGGTGGCCACCTGGGCGATGTTGCGGACCTGGTCGGTCAGGTTGTCCGCCATCAGGTTCACCGAGTCGGTGAGGTCGCGCCACGTGCCCGCGGCGCCGGGGACCTGCGCCTGGCCGCCGAGACGGCCTTCGCTACCCACCTCGCGGGACACCCTGGTCACTTCGTCGGCGAACGACGAGAGCTGGTCGACCATGATGTTGACGGTGTTCTTGAGCTCCAGGATCTCGCCGCGCGCGTCGACGTTGATCTTCTGGGTCAGGTCGCCCCGTGCCACCGCGGTGGTCACCTGGGCGATGTTGCGCACCTGGTCGGTCAGGTTGCTGGCCATGACGTTGACGTTGTCGGTGAGATCACGCCAGGTGCCCGCCACACCGGGGACCTCGGCCTGGCCGCCGAGCCGTCCTTCGGTGGCGATCTCGCGGGCCACCCTGGTGACCTCGGTCGCGAACCGCGAAAGCTGCTTGATCAGGCCGTTGACCGTCTTCGCGACCTCGGCGAACTGACCCTGCAGCGGCCGCCCGCCGACTTCCAGCGGCATCGGCTCGGACAGATCGCCCTCGGCGACCGCCCCGAGGACGCGGTTGAGCTCGGCCGTGGGCCTGCTCACGTCCTCGATCAGCCCGTTGACGACGTCGACCGCGGTGGCCCAGCCGCCGGGGCCGATCTCGGCCGCCACCCGCTCGGTCAGCCTGCCTTCCTTGCCGACCGCCTCGCGGACGCGCAGGAGTTCGGTCACCAGCCGCTGGTTCCGTTCGGCGATGTCGTTGAAGGCGCCCGCGAGCTGGGCCGCGAGCCCGTCCCCGTGCGCCACCAGCCGCCGCCGGAAGTTGCCGTCCCCGAGGTCACGAGCCGCCGCGAGCAGGCGTTCCAGGGACGCTTCGTCCACCTGGCCGCCACCACCTTCCACGGGGATCCGGTCCCTTTGGGAGTGCTGTGTCATCTGTGTCGACCCTCTCCACCACGCATGCCAAGCCATGGTCGTCGCATCAGCGTGCCATGATTCGACCTACACTTCGAGCCAGTCCGCCCGCTCACACTGCGCTACCCGCAAGGCAGGAGGAGGTCCGGGAATGGTGTCACGGCCCGCCCCGGCCTCGACGTCGCTCCCCTCGGAGTCGTCGCCCCCGACGAGCGAGGGAGCCCTGCCCGAATCCGGGCGGTTCTGGCGTGAGCTGCTCGAAGACGTCCGTGACGCGGTGCTCGTGCAGGACGTCGGCGGCGCGCTGCGCTGGTCGAATCCCGCCGCTCGTGAGCTGTTCGGCGGCGGCCGCCCGGTGCTCACCGCTGAAGGCCCCGACGTCGGGCATGTCGAGCACACCGGCCGCCGGTTCCCGGCCCGGATCCGGACGTTGCCCGGCGGCTGGCACGCGTGGACGGTGACGTCCGCGGTCGCGGCCGACGGCCCGCGCGTGGACGGTTTTCTCGCCGCTTCGGCGCCCCGGCTCGCCTCCGCGCGGGGCCGTCACGGGACGGCGAAGGTGATCGCCGAGGTCGCCGCGGCCGAACTCGCCGACTGTGTCTTCGTGCTGCTGCCGACCACTCGCGGCCGGTGGGAGTGGTGGAGCTGCGATCACCGCACCACCCACGGGCACGGCCGGATCAGGCGCGTCCCCGCCCAACTGGCGCCGGTGCTCGCCGGCACCTTCGCCTCCACGGACGAACTAGAGGCGAAGGCGGTCCCGGAGGAGGAGATCGCGACCCTGCCCGCGATCGTCGCGGAACGGCTCGCCGTCCATTCGTCGGTGACCGTGGTCTCACTGGGCTTCGACGGCGGAGCCGGGGTCACCGGCGCGGTGGTGCTCGGCAGGCGCGGCGCGCCCGCGTTCGGCGAGGACCACCCGCGAGCGGTGACCGAGTTCGCCCGCGCCGCCGGGACGGCACTGGCGAACGCGCACCGCTACGCCCGCCAGGAAGAGGCCACCCGCGGCCTGGAGACCACGCTGCGCCCGACGCCGCCCCCGGACGTCGACGGCGCCAAGTTCGACGTCTGGTACGAGCCCTCGGGTGGCCTGCTCGACGTCGGCGGTGACTTCTACGATGTCCTGCCGCGGGAAGGCGGCGGCGCGATGGTCGTCCTCGGCGACGTCTGCGGCAAGGGTGCCGAGGCGGCCGCCCTCACCGGCCGGGTCCGGCAGACCCTCGCCGCGCTCGACCTCGTCGAGCACGACAACACGACGTTGCTGAGCCTGCTGAACTCCCTGCTCATCACCGGCGGCAGCGGCCGGTTCGCCACGCTGGTGCTCGGTTCGGTGCTGGCGGGCGAAGACGGTCTCGGCGTGACCTTGGCCTCCGGCGGGCATCCCGCGCCGCTGGTGGTGCGCCGCCGCGGCGGGGTCGACGAGATCACCCTGCCCGGCACACTCGTCGGGATCTCCCCGCAGGCCCGGTTCGCCGAGACGGCCATCCGGCTGGCCGAGGGCGACGTCTGCCTGCTCTACACCGACGGGATCACCGAAGCGCGGCACCACGAGCGGCCGTCGGACCTGTTCGGGGACGAACGGCTGCGCGACCTGCTGTCCGGGTGCCAGGGGCTGTCCGGCCGCGAGGTCGTCGCGCGGATCCGTTCCGCGGTGCGGGAATGGCTCGGCAGCGGGGCGCACGACGACATCGCCGTCCTCGCCATCGAAGCCTCACGACCCGTTCAGTAGCCGCACCACCGCCCGCTCCACGATGGCGCGGGCTTCGTCGGGGTCGGTCGCTTTCGCGGCCCGCCGTACCGCTCGTTCGACGGTCCGGTCCCGCCGGTACGCCTCGATCACCCGTGGGTCCACATAGGACCGTCGAGCCACGACAGGTGTATTCCCCAGCCCTTCGGCGACTTCCGCCATCACGGCCTTCTCGACCCGCTTCAACCCTCGTTCGCTGGAAGGCTTTTCGGTGTCCGCGAAGGCCGAAGCGGCCAGGACGGTGGCGTTCCAGGTGCGCAGATCCTTGGCGGTGAAACCGTCGCCGACGATTTCCCGGAGCCGGTCGTTGATGTCGTCGGCCTTCACCTCGTGCCAGCCGTCACCGTTGCGGTAGGCGAGCAGGCGCACGTCGCCGCCCCTCGCTCGGCGGAGGGAGCGGACCAGCCGCGCCAGTGCCTCGTCCCGCAGCCGGACCTTCCGCTGGATGCCGTGCTTCGCGGGGTAGTCGCACACCAGGCATTCACCGCGGAGTTCGACGTGCTCGCACAGCAACGTCGCCACCCCGTGGGTGCCGTGCTCGTCGGCGTAGCTCTCGCCGCCGGTGCGGAAGACCCCGAGATCGATCATGCGCAGGGCGCCGGCGAGCACGCGTTCCCGCTTCAGGCCGCGCGAGCCGAGGTCCTCCCGGACCGCTTCGCGCAGCTTGGGCAGCTTTCGCGCCAGTGCGAGGACACGCTCGTGTTTCTCCTCGTCCCTGGTCCGTCGCCATTCGGGGTGATAGAGGTACTGCTTCCGCCCGGCGTCGTCGATCCCGACCGCCTGGATGTGGGCGTTCTCGTGCGGGGAGATCCACACGCGCCGCCACGCGGGCGGTATCGCGAGCGCGTTGATCCGCTCGATGGTCTCCCCGTCCTTCAGCGGCTCGCCTTCCGGGGTCAGATAGCCGAAGCCGCGACCTCTGCGCCGCCTCCGGATACCGGGGGACGCCAGGTCCGCTCGCCGAAGTCGCATGCGGGCAGATACCCGCCGCGGCGGGAGTTCATACCCATGGTTCGGCGGTCGCGGTCCGGGGTAGTCCGAAAGCGACTACGACCTCAGGAGGGAACCCGATGGCGACATCGCTGAACGGACGCCGCGTGGCCATTCTCGCCGCGGACGGCGTGGAACAGGTCGAACTGGTCGAGCCGCGCAAGGCGGTCACCGACGCCGGGGCGACGGCCGAAGTCGTCTCGCTGGAGCCCGGCGAGATCCAGGCCATGAACGGCGACATCGACAAGGCGGAGAAGTTCACCGTCGACCGGGTCGTCAAGGACGTCACGGTCGCCGACTTCGACGCGCTCGTGCTGCCCGGCGGCACGATGAACCCGGACAACCTGCGGGCCGACGAGGACGCGGTCCGCTTCGTGCGCGACTTCGTGAACAGCGGCAAACCCGTCGGCGTGATCTGCCACGGGCCGTGGACGCTGGTCGAGGCCGACGTCGTCCGCGGCCGCACGCTCACGTCGTACCCCAGTGTGCGCACCGACATCCGCAACGCCGGCGGCACCGTCGTCGACCAGGAGGTCGTCGTCGACGGCAACCTGACGTCGAGCCGCAATCCGGACGATCTGCCCGCGTTCTGCGCCGCGATCGTTGCCGGATTCGCCGGGTAAACGAGTGGCGCGCGTCACAGAACTGAGGGATCGTGGGTGACGGAGGAGGAGGTGCCGCCATGACCGTGCATGCCAGACGCTACGGCCGTTGGTGCCGTGAGCATTTCGAGACCGAGCACGAGCCGGAACGCCCGCGGCCCGCGGAGACCACGGCCGCCCCGGAGGTCACCGACGCCCAGGCCGAGCAGGCCCAGGCGGGTGACGCCCCGGAGGGGGAGCCGGGCTCGCTCAACTGAGTGATCGCCGGTACCAGACCCGCTTCGGGCCGGGGAGGCCGATCCGCGAGACCAGGTCGGTCACCACGCCGCCGATGATCAGCCACAGCAACGCGGCGAGACCGTCGTTGAACAGGGTGCGGAGTTTGAGGCCCTCGGGGGTGAACAGGTTCCGCAGTCCGAGCGAGACGGCGCGCGACCACTGGTCGATCAGCTGCGCGAAGCCGTTGCGCGGATTGGCCTCGCCGAACACGAGCAGGATGTGCACGATCAGCACCAGTGCGAAGATCCAGCACACCGCGTGGACGACGGCGTTGACGACACGCACGACGCGGATCCTGGCGGGTGTCTGTTCGACGATCTCTTCCTGCGGCTCTCGCGGGTCGTTGATGTAGGTCATCGCCGTCTCCCATCATCGTCCACAGTGGACACCCTGCTGCGCGGGTCGCTCAGCCGGGCGGCCCTGGCCTGCTGGTCTTCGTCGGCGGGCCGGGCCGGGTCTTGCTCGGCTTACCCGAGGTGCTCTGCCGGTCGCCGGCGGCGGTCGTATCCCTCAGCGCCGAGGTGGCCTCGGTGTTTTCGGTGGTGCCGGTCGGATCCGCGCCGGACGCCGGCACCGCTTCGGTGACCACGACCGTGTCGTTGCTCGCCTTCGGACCGCTGGTCGGCACTTCGACGGCCTCCGAAGACTGCACGCCCCGGCCGACCACCGGGGTGGACGAGCCGGTCACCACCGGGGGAAGCATCCCCTCGGGCTGGACCGGCGCGGGCGCCCCCGTCTGGTTGGCCGCCAGCAGGACACCGATGGTGATCGCGGCGGCGGGCGCGCTGATGGCGGCGACCACGGCCGCCCGTTTGCGGGCGGCCGGTGCCAGACGCACGACCTTCGTCCCGGTGGAATCCTCCAGCAGGATCCGCGAGATCGCCGCTGCCGTCGGCCGCTGCGACGGCTTCCGCGCGGTCATCCCGCGCAACAAGGTCGTCATGGTCACCGACAGTCCAGCGGGGATCCGGGGCGGACGGTGCAGCCGCCCGACCGCTGCCTCGACCGGTGTCCCGGTGTACTCCCGCTCCCCGGACAGGCATTCGAGCAGAACGAGGCCGAGTGAATAGATGTCGGCCGGCGGGCCGACGTTCTCGCCGCGGACCTGTTCGGGCGCCATGTACGCCGCCGTGCCGACGACGCCGCCGGTCTCGGTCACCCTGGTCGCGTCGAAGGCGTGTGCCACGCCGAAGTCACCGATCAACGGGCCGTCGTCGGCGATCAGGATGTTCGCCGGTTTCAGGTCACGGTGGGTGATGCCGTGCGCGTGCACGTGGGCGAGCGCGTCGGTCAGCCGGGCGGCCAGTTCGACGACCTCGTCCTGGGGGAGCGGGCCCGAGCGCAGGTGCTGGGCCAGGTTCGGGCCTTCGACCAGGCGCATCGTGAGGTAGGTGTAGCCGTCGTCGGAGCCCGCGTCGTACAGCGGGACGAGCCCGGGGTGGCGGACCGCGCTGAGGGTCTGGATCTCCTGCTCCCGGCGGCGCTCGTCCCTGGCCATCGTGTCCGCGTGGAACAGTTTCAGCGCGACTTCGCGTCCTTCGCGCAGGTCCCAGGCGCGGAACACGCGCGCGGTCGCGCCGCGGCCGAGCAGCTCCCCGACCTCGTACCGGCCGGCGAGTTTGCGCGGCAGATGGTCCGGGTCGTGGACGTTCAGGCTGAACCGGCGCTGAGTGGTGCCGGGGTCCTCTTCCTCATCACCACCCGCACGCGCAGCCGCGTCGTCCATCGGTGCTACCTCCGTCTCACCGGCCGAACGCCGTATACCCGGTCCGGCCCCGGGTGAAACAAGGCTTGCGAGCGTACCGGAGATGAACAGGGGGTTCACCTCGAACGACGGGCAACCCCGGCGGGGTCCGGACGTCTCGTGGTCATGAAGCCGAACCGGTGGGCCGCGCTCGCCACCACCGCACTGACCGTCCTGGCCGCCTTCGCCCCGCCCGCCGCCGCCGATTCGGCTGTGCCCCAGGGTTTCGCCCCCGCATCGACGAGCTGGACCGGGCCGCTGCGCGGCTTCGTCCTCGGTTTTTCCCCGTGTGGCAAGCCGGGATGGTGCGCGTCCCTGCTGTCGACGACCGACGGCGGGCAGCGGTGGCGCCGCGTGGGCGAGCCGCCGATTTCCTTGCCGGACAACCACAATCAGGTCAAACTCACGGTGACCGACGAACGCGACGCGTTCCTCACCGACGGCACCAGGCTGCTCGCCAGCCACGACGGCGGCGTCAAGTGGTCCGAGGTCCGCCTCGCCGGGGTCCGGGAACCGTTCCATCTTTCGAAGATCACCGAATCGGGACCGCGTGTGTTCGCGATGGTCACCGGATTCGGCACGCCGTCGACGACGACGCTGTACGCCGGTATCTCCGGCACGCGGACGCTCCTGCCGGTCCCGGGATTCTCCGTGACCGGTTCCTCGACCTACGGCGACATCGCCACCAGCGGCGGGGTCCAGGTTTCGATGGGGGCGGATTACCGCGTCCAGCGGTACTGGACGTCTTCGGACGGTCTGACCTTCGCGGCCGCGCCCGCGCCTTGCCCGGCGGACAGTTCGGCTTCGCTGAGCGGAGTCCGGCGGGGGCAGGTGCTGGCGCTGTGCAGCGGGGGGCCGGGCACGCCGCAGCCGGGGTCGACCGTCCGGCGGCTGTGGCGCGCGCCGAAGCTCGGCGGGCACTTCACCGCGACGGCGCAGGCGCCCACCCTCGGGATCAACCAGAGCTTCAGCGCGGCTTCGCCCTCGGCGGCGACGGTCGCGGCGGAAGGCGGCGGCACCGGATTCCTGCACAGTACCGCCGACGGCGGATCGACCTGGAAGACGACCGTGCTCAGCGGCCGCGGCGTCTGCCTCAACGATCTGGACTTCCCGGACGAGCGGGTCGGCGTGGTCGTGGACGGCCTGCCCGACGCCGAAGGCGGATCGGCCGTGTACCGCACCACCGATGGCGGAGTCACGTGGCGTGAGCTCGTCTTCGGGTGATCGTCGCAGGTGGGCAAGGCCCTTGGGGAGGTTCACTTGAATGCACGCCATGTCGTAATCTGTGTACGGTCCGTCGATGTCGAGGGAGCCGTGGGCGCGTTCGCGCGGCCCGTGCGCGGCTGAAGGGTGGAACGTGTCCATGACTTCGGACGAGGTCCGGTCTGTGCCGAGGCGCCCGCTTCCCCTCGACTACAGCAAGCCCAACCTCGCCCGGATGAAGGACGTCCTTCTCGGCGGGCACGACCACTACGAGGTCGACAGGCGGGCGGTCGAGGACCTGCTCGCCCTCGCCCCCGACGCCGCGGCGATGGCCAAGGAATTCCGCTCCTGGGCGAACCGGGTGGTCCGCTTCCTCGCCGGCGCCCGCGGCATCGACCAGTTCCTCGACCTCGGCTCCGGCCTGCCCACCTCGGAGAACACGCATCAGGCGGCGCAGCGGTACAACCCGGACGCGCTGGTCGTCTACGTCGACCACGACCCGGTCGTCCAGGCGCACGGGCTGGCGCTGCTGGAGGACCTCCTCGTCCACGTGAGCGGCGCGGATCTGACCGATCCGGCGCGGACCCTCGCCGATCCGGTGGTCGCCGGGCATATCGAGTTCGACCGCCCGGTCGCGGTGATCCTGAACTCGGTGCTGCACCACATCGAAGACCTCGGCCGGGCACAGGCCGTCGTCCGCGCCTACGTCGACGCGATCGCGCCGGGCTCCTACGTGCTGATCACCCACGACTTCACCCCGGGCGAGGGCGCGCGCGGGGCGCTCGCCAGGAAGCTCGACGACCTCATGGCGAGCACCGGGCACCGCACCGTGCACCGCGGCCGCGCCGAGATCGAGTCGCTGTTCGACGGGCTGGAGATCCTCGAGCCGGGCGTCGTCCACCTGCACGAATGGTGGCCGGAGGGCCCGCGGCTCGCCCCGCTGACCGAGCTGAACCACCTGAGCCTCGGCGGTGTGGGGATCAAGCCTTAGGGCGTTGTCGGGGCTCGCCACTGGCCCGCGTGTCGCGAAAGCCACTTTCGGGACATCAGACGTCGCGAACGTGGCTTTCGCGACGTGCGTGAAGGGCCGTCCCCCCCGGGAGGGGTGCGACGGTCGGCGCAGGCTTGCCACTTGCGGTTGTGTTGCGAAAGCCACTTTCGCAACCTTCAACGTTGCGAAAGTGGCTTTCGCAACGGGCGTGAAGGTGGGCCCGACACAAAAC
>NZ_JBHVKW010000034.1:0-69392 GCF_042797905.1 Amycolatopsis sp. NPDC057786 | reverse complement strand
GGCGATTCGGGTTAGAACCCGAATCGCCACTCACGACCCACCGCGGTCGCTCAGGAAGCCGGTCACAGCGGCCCGGAACTCGTCCGGCGCCTCCAGCCACGGCACGTGCCCCACGCCCTCGAACCGCACCCGCTTCACCGACGGCAGGGCCCGCTCCAACGAGTCGACGGCCCAGCGGGGCCGGTTGTCGGCCATGCCGTCCACGATCAGCGTCGGCACCCGCAGCGACTCGCAGGCCGAGACGAGCTCCGACTCCGGCACGGTCCGCATCTCCTCGCTGAGCACCGTGTTCGCCTCGTAGTTGACCGGGAACCAGGGCGTCGCCATCGCTTCGGCGTGGCGTGCGCCGTCGGTCACGAAATCGGCCGTCCACTGCCATATCGCGCGTTCGCGGCCCTCGCCGCGAGGCTTCTCGCCGACCACCCGCTCGAAGTTCCGCTTGAACTCCGCGTGCCAGTCGTGACCGAGCCCGACACCCGACACGTACACGAGCGCGCTCACCCGTTCCGGTCGCGCGAGCGCGTAGAGGAGCCCGAGATGCGCACCCCACGAATGCCCGAGAACCGATACGCGATCGAGGCCGTGCCACTCGCGGACGGCGTCGACGTCGGCGACCATTCGTTCGAGGGTGTACGGACCGCGCGCTTCCGAACGCCCGGCGCCGCGCTGATCCCACCGGATCAACCGGAACCGCGGACCGAGATCGAGGGTGCCGAACATGTCCCACAGACCGGGACCGCCGTGACAGCACAGGATCGGGTCACCCCGGCCGGTCGCCGTGGTCCACAGCTCGCAGCCGTCGTCGGTGATCATCACGTGATTATCCGATAGGCGGGGCCGTGGTCGTTGGCTATCTTCCGCGACATGACGACGTACCCGCCGCAGCGGAAGGCCACCCTCGCCGACGCGCCCGCCATCGCGGCGCTGATGCGGGCCTCGGTGCTGGAGTTGTTCCCCCGGTTCTACGACGAGCGGCAGACCGCGAGCGCGGCGGACCATATCGCGCGTCTCGACCTGCGGTTGATCGAAGACGGCACGTACTTCGTGCACGAGGCGGACGGCGAGATCGTCGCCTGCGGCGGCTGGAGCAGGCGCAACAAAACCCACGCGGGCGCCGGCGACGCGCCGGACGACGACCGTCCGCTCGATCCGGCCACCGAACCCGCGCGCGTGCGCGCCATGTTCGTCCGCGGCGACTGGACACGACGCGGGCTCGGGCGCGCGATCCTCGAGTCCTGCCGGCTCGCCGCGAAGGCCGAGGGCTTCACGTCGCTGACACTGACCGCGACTCTGCCCGGTGTCCCGCTGTACCGGTCATTCGGCTTCACCGAAGTCGAACGGGTGACCGTCACGACGCCCGACGGCGTCGACGTACCGGGCGCCGTCATGGCCAGGGGCATCGACGAACCGGATAGCATCGGGCGATGATCTCCGGGACCACCGCGCTTTCGTTCGTCTTGATCTGCCTGCTCGGCGCCATGGCGCCAGGTCCGGATTTCCTGGTGGTCACCCGCAGCGCGATCCTCGGCGGCCGCAAGGCCGGGATCGCCGCCGGGCTCGGTATCGCGCTCGGCGTCTTCGTCTGGGTGGTCGCGATCGCGCTCGGGGTAGCGGCGATCCTCACCGCGTCGGCGATCGCCTTCACCGTGGTGAAGCTGATCGGCGCCGCCTATCTGATCTTTCTCGGCGTCAAGGCGTGGCTGGCGGTGCGCCGCGGCGACTACAGCGAACTCAAGGACAGGGTGGCGCCCGTCGTCGCGCCCAAGGAGGCGTTCCGGCAGGGACTGCTCACGAACCTGCTCAACCCGAAGGTCGCGATGTTCTTTCTCGCGCTGATCCCCCAGTTCCTCCCGCATTCGGCCTCGACCGCGCAGACCCTGCAGCTGGCCGTGCTGGCCACCACGGTGGCCGTCGTCTGGACCTTCGTCCTGGCGACGCTCGTCGGTTCCCTGCGGAGGTTCTTCAGCTCCGGCAGGGTGCGCCGCTCGATGGACGCGGTGATGGGCACCTTCCTGGTCGGACTCGGCATCCGGGTCGCGGTGCAGAACTGACCGGAGGCGCCCATCACACGCCGTCAGAGGGCTTCGGCGGCGAGGCGCGTACCTTCGACGCGGGCGGCGATCTTGGCGAACGCGGTGTCCCGCGACGTCGAGGTGTCGTCGGCGAACGGTGAGAAACCGCAGTCGTCACAAGTGCCCAGCCAGTCCGGCGGGATGTACCGAGCCGCCTGGAGAACCCTGTCACGGACCTCTTCGGCGGTTTCGACACGCGGGTCGATCGGGTCGGTCACGCCGACGAAGACCCGCTGCTCCGGGCGAGCGTGCTCGGCGATCACCCGCAGTGCCCGCTCAGGATCCGTCTCGCTGGCCAGCTGGACGTAGACGTTGCCCACGTTCAACCGGAACAACGTCGGCAGCAGCCCGGCGTAGTCGACGTCCAGGCTGTGCACGGAGTCCTGGTCCCCGCCGGGACAGGTGTGCACACCGATCTTCCTCCGCTCCTCTTCGGAGAACCGGTCCAACACGGTGTTGTTCAAGTCCACAAAGGACTTCAGCAATCCGCCGGACGGATCGAGCTTCAGCGACAGCCGGGCTTCGGTGAAGTCGATCTGAACGCTGTTCGCACCCGCGTCGAGACTGCGTCGGATGTCGGCCTCCGCCTCGTTCACCAGGTCGGCGAGGAACTGTTCTTTGTCATATCCGGCCAGTTCTTCACCGGGATAGACGAGACTGATCGCCGAAGCCGCGATCACCGCTTGCTTCACCGGCAGGGTCGCGTACTTCTTGGCTTCACGCAGGTAGGCATCGGCGTAGGTCTGATAGCGGAACGGCCCCGCGGTCAGCCTCGGAAGCTGCCGGGTGTGCCCGTCGGCGAACGGGATGACGACGCCGTCGGGCGCCAGCGAAGTGAGGCCGGCCAAGGGATACGTGGCGAAACTCGGTTTACCCTGCTCGCCGTCGGTGATGACCGGCGAGCCGGTCTCCTCCAGCCGCTTGATGGTCTCTGCAAGAGCCTTTTCCCGCGACTCGCCGAGTCCGTCGGCGTCGAGCCGTCCGGCCGCGTGCTCACCGAGCGCTTCGATGAGATAGCCCGGACGGGGAATACTGCCGATCGGTTCGGTGGGTATGGTCATCGCTCGCGTCCTCCCAGATGGCGCAGCCCGCGGCCGCCGTGGCCACAAGCGTGGAAACTACCGAGCCCTTCCGTCCTTGACGATCTTTCAGCGTGCCGAAACCCCTAATGGCGCAATGACCAGCTCTCCGAAAGATCTTCGCTCCCGTCCCGTATAGGTCGTTATACGACGCTCGGCGAAATTCGATGCTTATCCAGCCCCGCCCCTGGGTATTCCGTGGATGTCGACGGCCGGGGCGCGCCGAAGGAGAAACCGATGCTGAGCCATCATGATCGGCAAGAGCTGGAGAAGATCGAGCGCTGGTTCGAGCTCACCGAGCCGGCTTTGGCCGCCCGGCTCCGGTCCGGCGGGCCTGCCCGGCCCCCGCTACTCCGGCTGGCCCTGCTGCTCAGCCTCGACATCACCGCGGGACTGTTGATGCTGCTGGGCATCATCGTCGACAGTCCGGCGCTGCTGCTGATCGGGATGATCACCGTGACCGCGGCGGTGATCGTGCACCTGTCCCGGTTCGGGCGTCCCTGATCGTCTTCTCCTACGCCGGTAGAGTCCGGGCGGTACGTCCGGTTCACTGGGAGGAAGACGCATGCGGTTCATGATCATCATCAAGGCGGACGAGGATTCCGAAGCCGGGAAGATGCCGCCGATGGAGGCTTTGACCGCCATGGCGAAGTTCAACCAGGAGATGCTCGACGCCGGAGTGCTGGTCGGCGGCGAAGGCCTGCAGGAAAGCTCCAAGGGAGCACGGGTCACGCTGAACGCGGCTGGGGCCACCGTCACCGACGGCCCGTTCACCGAAGCCAAGGAACTCGTCGGCGGCTTCTGGATCGTCGATGTCCCTTCGCGCGCCGAAGCGATCGAGTGGGCGAAGCGCTGCCCCACTCCCCCGACCGGAGACACCGTGCTCGAGGTCCGCAAGATCCTCGAAGCCGGCGACTTCGGCGAGAACTTCACCCCAGAGCTGCGGGAGAACGAGCAGCGGATGCGCGACGAGGTCGCCGAACGGGCTTAAGCTCTGTTTCATGGCCGTCCGGGAGCGGGTGCCCTGGGTACTCCACGTCGACCTCGACCAGTTCATCGCGGCGGTCGAGGTCGCCCGGCGGCCTGAGCTGCGCGGTAAGCCCGTCGTCGTCGGCGGCACGGGAGATCCGGCGGAACGGGCCGTGGTGGCGACGGCGTCGTACGAGGCTCGGGAATTCGGCATCCGGTCCGGGATGCCCCTGCGAACCGCCGCGAAACGCTGCCCTGACGCGATCTTTCTCGCCACGGACGCGCCCGCGTACCAAGAGGTCTCCGATCGGGTGATGGCGACGCTGCGGGAATTCCCCGTGGTCGTCGAAGTGCTCGGCTGGGATGAAGCGTTCCTCGGCGTCACCACCGACGATCCCGAAGCGCTCGCCGCCGACATCCGGCGGGAAGTGACCGAAGAGACCGGGCTTTCCTGCTCCGTCGGCATCGGGGACAACAAACTGCGCGCCAAACTCGCCACCGGATTCGCCAAACCGGCGGGAATCTTCCGGCTCGTCCAGGACAACTGGTGGGACGTCATGGCCGAGCGGCCGACGGACGCGCTTTGGGGCATCGGCACCAAGACCACGAAGAAGCTCGCCGAGGCCGGCTATCACACCGTGCTGGAACTGGCGGGTGCCGACGCGGCGGACCTCGCGGCCCGGTTCGGTCCGAAGCTCGGCCCGTGGTACCGGATCCTCGCCGGCGGAATCGGCGACGCCGAGGTCACCGCGACGCCGTACATCGCGCGATCCCGAAGCCGTGAGACGACCTTTCAGCAGAACCTCACCGATCCCGAGGCCATGGCCACGGAGGTCGCCGCACTGGCGAAACGCGTCTCGCAGGACGTCGCCGACGAAGGCAGGCCCGCCGCGCGGGTCGCGGTCAAGGTCCGCTTCGCCCCGTTCCAGACCCATACGCACAGCGTGACCCTGCCCGCGCGGACCTCGGATCCCGCCGAAATCGAGAAGGCGGCACTGGCCGTACTCGACATGTTCGACCTCGGCAGGCCCGTCCGCCTGCTGGGCGTCCGCGCCGAATTCCTCTCGTCTGCGGAGCGATCAGTGTCGCCTTGACAGCGCTCGCGGCGTTTTGCCATTCTGGTTCCGGGTCGAGAGGCGCTGCGACGGAATTCTTCCGCCACGCTCGGCCCGCTGCGACAGACGTAAGGGCGCCTCCCACTGCGGAGGTGCCTTTGTTGCGTCTGAACCCTTTTCCGGCCTTCGTCGTCGAGGCCGTGCACTGAACCCCCGCACTGACACCGTCCTTTCCGCCACTGGCGTAAAGGACCGCTCCGCCTTGTCTTCCTTCCTGATTGGAGAACCCATGAGCCCGACCCTGTCCAAGGTCAACGGGATCGAATTCGCCGTCGCCGACCTCTCCCTCGCCGAGGCAGGCCGCAAGCAGCTGCGCCTCGCCGAGGTCGAGATGCCCGGCTTGATGGCGCTGCGCCGCGAATACGCCGACTCCCAGCCGCTGAAGGGCGCGCGGGTCGCGGGTTCGCTGCACATGACCGTACAGACCGCCGTGCTGATCGAGACGCTCGTCGCGCTGGGCGCCGAGGTGCGCTGGGTGTCCTGCAACATCTTCTCCACGCAGGACGAGGCGGCCGCGGCCGTCGTCGTCGGCCCGAACGGCACCGTGGAGAAGCCGTCGGGTTCGCCGGTGTTCGCGTGGAAGGGCGAGACGCTCGCCGAGTACTGGTGGTGCACCGACCAGCTCTTCGACTTCGGGGACGGCCGCCTCCCGAACATGATCCTGGACGACGGTGGCGACGCGACCCTGTTGATCCACAAGGGCGTCGAGTTCGAGGCCGCCGGCGCCGTCCCGCAGGCGACCGAGGAGGACCCCGAGGAATACCACCTCGTGCTGGAGACCCTGCGCGAGAGCCTCGGCCGCGACACCAGCCGGTTCACCCGGATCGCCAAGGAGGTCCGCGGGGTCACCGAGGAGACCACCAACGGCGTCAAGCGGCTCTACAAGCTCGCCAAGGAAGGCGAGCTGCTCTTCCCGGCGATGAACGTGAACGACTCGGTCACGAAGTCGAAGTTCGACAACAAGTACGGCATCCGCCACTCGCTCATCGACGGTCTCAACCGCGGCACCGACGTGATGATCGCGGGCAAGGTCGCGGTCGTCTGCGGCTACGGCGACGTCGGCAAGGGCGCCGTGGAATCGCTGCGCGGCCAGGGTGCCCGCGTGGTCGTCACCGAGATCGACCCGATCTGCGCGCTGCAGGCGGCGATGGAGGGCCTCGACGTCGTGGAGCTCGACGACGTCGTCGGGCGCGGCGACATCTTCATCACCACCACCGGCAACTTCGACATCATCATGGCCGACCAGATGGCCAAGATGAAGCACAACGCGATCGTCGCGAACGTCGGGCACTTCGACAACGAGATCGACATGGCAGGCCTGGCGAAGATCCCGGGCATCCAGAAGATCGAGATCAAGCCGCAGGTGCACGAATGGGTCTTCCCCGCGACGGCGGACCGCGAGGCGCACTCGATCATCGTGCTGTCCGAGGGCAGGCTGATGAACCTCGGGAACGCCACCGGCCACCCGAGCTTCGTGATGTCGAACTCCTTCACCAACCAGACGATCGCGCAGATCGAGCTGTTCACGAAGCAGGGCGAGTACACCACCGACGTCCACGTGCTGCCGAAGCACCTCGACGAGAAGGTGGCCCGCCTGCACCTCGACGCGCTGGGCGTCCGGCTGACGAAGCTGACCAAGCGCCAGGCCGAGTACATCGGCGTGGACGTCGAGGGGCCGTACAAGCTGGACCACTACCGGTACTGAGGTCCGGCACCGGCGACACACGTGATTGATCCGGACGACACGCGTGATCCGGTGGACGACACGACCACGGCCGAGGTTCCGCCACGAGTCGTCCGCCCGAACACGCGAGTCGTCCGTCCAATCACGCGTGATCGCCACCCGCGTACCGGCAGAACCCACTCACGGAGCGTAGCGGTCCTACAAGTTAGTGAAGGTCGAGTTTCCTCGGCTCAGTCGAGGGAAGGGGGCCTTCACGGACCGGGGCTTGGATCGGGCGGCCACTAGGCCGAATGCGGGAAAACTTCGGCCGGATGGACCTGTTTCTCGCCGATCGGGACGGGAATCCCTTACGTAGCCACACCCCGGCGGCAAGCCGGCCGGGCGACTACGAAGGAGAAGGTGTTCCCGTGATCATTCTCGGCGTCATCCTGATTGTCGTCGGTGTCATCGCCAGCATCCCCGTCCTGTACTCGATCGGGATCGCGCTGGCGGTCATCGGCATCATCCTGGCCGTTCTCGGGAACACCGGGAAGGCCATCGGCGGTCGCGCCCACTGGTACTGAGCACCGGACCGAACCGGTACCGAGCCCCCAGGTACCGGCGCCTGAACGGCCCTGGCACCCGGCGTTCCCCTCACGCCGGGTGTCAGGGCCGTTTTCGTTCTCCGCCAGCCGGGTACCCACCTCGGACGAGGAGAAGGAGGGAGAGCCGATGGCAGGGACGGACCCTCGCCCGTACTTGACGGAAGCGAAATACCCGTGTGGACGCGACGAACTCCTGCGGGCCGCCGCGGCGGCCGGAGCGGGCGACGACGTCCTTGGCCCTTTGGGCACGCTGCCCGCCCGTGACTACGCGGACGGGGACGGTGTCTGGGAGGCCATCCGCTCCTACCACGGGGCGCCGATCCACGACACCGCGAAGGAAGCACCGTGACATGAAGGGGTCCCCCGGCTCCGAGGGGGAGGGAGAGCCGGAGGACCCCGTCATAGTTAACACATTCCCGGCCGCGATGTACACGAACGCATACACCTTCGAGTGGCAATCGGGCACGATCGCCCGAATCGGGCCGGACTGGTGTACTGGCCGCCGGTCAAGAAGCCTGCAGCAGCAGCTGGGCCGCCATCTCCGCGCACGAGCAGCCTCCGTCGACGTCGAAACAGTCGATCGTCAGCGTGTGCCGGGAGAAGTCGAGGTCGACGCACCCGTCTTCGCTGCATTCGGTGAAACCGCCGTCGACGTGGACCACCAGGGTCCCGTGGCAGTGATCGAGCCCACCGGCGCAGAACGCGCACTCCATGGTCATGCCGCCTCCCGCGATCAGGGTCGAAGATCGCTTCGGAAAAGTTCTCCTCGATTGCCTTACTACCACCGAGGGACGACAAATCCTGGCATACACGCGGCGTGTCGTGGTACCCGGCGGGTGACACCGGGCACAACAGTCCATAAAGGAGGGTCAGGCGCTCTTCGGGGTTCGCTTGCCCGACGCGGGTTTCTTGGCCGCCGTTGCCTTCTTCGCCGCAGTGGGCTTCCGGCTCTTCTTCGCCTCGCTCACGCTGGCCTGCAGGGCCTCCATGAGGTCGACGACGTCGGCCTTCGCGCCGACGACCTTCGGCTTGGTCGTCTGGTTGCCCGCGGCCTTGGCCTCGATCATGGCCTCCAGTGCCTCACGGTAGGAATCGCTGTACTTCTCCTGCTCGAACACCGGCTCCGAGAGCGAGTCGATCAGCGAACCCGCCATCGTCAGCTCCTGCGGCCGCACCTGCGGCGGATCGTCGTGCAGGAACCCGAAATCCGGGACTCGGACCTCGTCGGGCCACAACATCGTCGTCATCGTCAGCACGTCGCTGTGGACCCGCAGGATCGCGAGCGTCTCCCGCTGCCGGATGGCGACCTTCGCGACCGCCACGTGGCTCGCCTTCTGCAGCGCGTCACGCAGGACCACGTACGGTTTGACGGCGTTCTTCTGCGGTTCGAGGTAGTAGGTCTTGTCGAATTGGATCGGGTCGATGGACTCCAGCGGCACGAACTCGAGCACGTCGATCGCCCGCGACGACGCCAGCGGCAGTTCGGACATGTCCTCGTCTGTGAGCACGACCATCTCGCCGTCGGGCAGTTCGTAGCCCTTGGCGATCTCGGCGTAGGGCACTTCCTCGCCGTCGATCGTGCAGAACCGCTTGTACTGGATCCGGCCGCCGTCGGCCTCGTGCACCTGGCGCAGCGAGACGTTCTTGTTCTCGGTGGCCGCGTAGAGCTGGATCGGGATGCTCACCAGCCCGAAGGACACCGAGCCCTTCCACATCGAACGCATCGAGCCGCACCTCCGCTGCCGTCACCGACCGTACTCACACACGGTGACCACGGTAGCCCGAAACGGCGCACCGCGACAGTCCCGCGAACCCGATCGCGGGACCGTCGCGGTCCCGGAATCAGACCTCGGCCAGGTACTTCTCGGCTTTCGCGGGGTCCAGGAACCAGTGCTGGAAGTCGGTCGGATCGGAGAACCCGTTCGCGAACCGCTTCGCCACGGCGGGCTTCTCCCCCGCCGCGCCGATGATCTGGAGCACGTGCGGGGGCGGCGGCTGCAGCATCGCGTTGGTCCAGGTCGTCACGTGCTGGGCGTACTCCCAGTACTTCTCGAACGACGCGGACATCCACTCCTCGTCGAACGGCTTGTCGCCGCGTTCGAGGATCGAGTCCAGATAGGACGCCGCGCAGTGGCTCGCGTTGTTGGAGCCCTGGCCGGTGATCGGGTCGTTGGCCACCACGACGTCGGCCATGCCGAGCACGGCGGTGCCCGACTCCAGTTTGCCGACCGCGTTCCGCACGACGGGCGTGTATCCGCCGGCCAGCGTCGCCTTGTCGTCGGTCAGTACGGCGTTCCGGGACCGCTCGTACTCCCACGGCAGGAACTGCTTCATCAGCGACAGGATCCGGTCGAGATGCTGCTGCGGGGACGGCCGGTCGTCCCAGCAGTCGAGCGGGCCGCCGGGGATCCCCTCGAAGAACAGGATGTCGCAGTTCCCGCTCAGCGTGTACGCGGGGATCATGAACAGTTCACCCACACCGGGGATGATGTTGAACCGCACCGCCGCCTTGTCCGGATGCTCGGGCCGGCGCTCCAGTCCGTGCACATAAGCCAGCGAAAGGGCGCGCTGGGGTTCGGTGTAGGGCGAACGCTCCGGCATCCGGTCGAACAGCTGGACCAGCTCACCCTTGCCCGCCGCGATGACGACCAGGTCGTACAGCTTCGCCAGCGGCGCGAGATCCGAAGTGGTGACGCCGTGGATGACGACCTTGCCGCCGCGGTCCTCCACCAGTTCGAGCCAGGCGGCCATCTTCACCCGCTGGTCCACCGACTGCGCGTAGTGCTCCAGCGGCCCGAACCAGTCCAGCACGCGGCTGGAGTCCGGTCCCGCGATGGAAACGCCGAGCCCCTCGACCTTGACGGTCTCTTCCTCCCACAGGTTCAGCTTGTGGTCCCGCTCGTGCTGCAGAGCGGAGTGGAACATGCACTGGGTCGACATCACCTTGCCGGACCGGATCTCGTCCGGCGTCCGCGCCGACATCACCGTGACGTCGTAGTCGTGGGCGAGCAGGCTCAAGGCGAGCTGCAACCCCGACTGTCCGGCACCGACGATCAGAACCTTGCGCATCCTCTGTGTTCCTCCCAGAACCCGTTCAGCTGAGTGAAGCGAACTCGCGGCCAGGCCCCGAGACGACCGCGAGGGACAGCGTGTGCGACACCAGTTCCTGCAGCGTCGCGACCGCCGACTTCGGATCGCGTGCGTCGCAGGTGACCAGCGGGATGTCCGGGGACAGCGCCAGCGCGTCGCGCACCTCTTCGAGGTCGTGCACCGGCATGCCCTCGAACTGGTTGACCGCGACGATGAACGGCAGCTCGGAGTCGTTCTCGAAGTAGTTGATCGCGGCGAACGACTGGTCGATCCGGCTGGTGTCGACCAGCACGACGGCGCCGAGCGCGCCGCGCGAGAGGTCGTCCCAGAGGAACCAGAACCGGGCCTGTCCGGGGGTGCCGAACAGGTACAGGAGCAGGTCTTCACGCAGGGTGATCCGGCCGAAGTCCATCGCGACCGTGGTGGTGGATTTGGTTCCGGGCGGCACGAGTTCGTCGACGCCTGCCCCAGCCTCGGTCATCCAGGCCTCGTTGCTCAGTGGCGGGACCTCGGAGACGGAGCCGACGAAGGTCGTCTTGCCAACGCCGAATCCACCGGCGACCACGATCTTGGCGGAAATCGCCAGCAGACTGGGGTCAGACCGGGAGGCGCTTGAGTCCATCGAGGATCCTCTCGAGCACGTTCGTATCGTGGTTGTAGGCGTGGGCCGTCGGGTGCACGAAAACGGCGCCCTGGGTGGCGAGGTCGCCGATGAGCACCCGGACCACGCCCAGTGGCAGATCCAGTCCCACCGAAAGCTCGGCGATCGACGAGCGATCCCGGGCGCGCTCGTACAGCGAGCGCGATTCGGGCATCAGCGCCTCGGCCAGTGACGGGTCGTAACGCGGGACCGAGATCAGGGTCTCCACCAGCAGCAGCTGGCTGCTCTTGGTCCGGCCGCCGGTCAGCGCGTACGGCCGGATTCTGCGGCTGCGCATCTTGACGGGCCGGTCCGGAGATTGGTCGCTGGACACGGTCATCCCTTCCTTCTCCGGATTCTCAGGCCTGCGGCCGTCGGGCGGTCAGGACCTGCCGGAGTCCCGCTCGCACCTCGGGGGTGAGCGCGTGACCGGCGTTGGTGATGAACTGGGTCATCTCGTAGGCGACGACCTTCATGTCGCAGTCCGGTTCGGTGAGCACCGCGAGCCCCGCCTCGGCACCGATCCCCATGAACAGGAAGTACCCGCGGGTGAGCCGGATGATGATCTGCTCGCAGTTGCCCTTGCCGAACAGCGCGGCGCTGTTGCCCGCGAGGCTGAGCAGGCCGCTCGCGATGGCCGCGAGCTGCTCGGCGTCGTCGCTGGACACCGATTCCGACGCGGTCAAAGGGAAACCGTCGACGGACATGATCAGCGCGTGGCTGGCACCGTGCACCTTGCGCACGAAGTCGTCGAGCAACCACGTGAAATCCGTGGTCGCGTCCTGGGCGGTCACTGGGTGTTTCCTCCGGTCTCACGCTCGTGCCGGTCGTCGAGGGCGGCACGCTCGCCGTCGGTGAAGGCATCGAGGTCGGCCAGCAGCGCCTCGTGCCCGTCCGCCGCGTCGGCGGGCGGGGTGGTCGGCGGGGCCGGTTCGTCGGGCAAAGTCCTGATACTGCGGGAAACCCGGCGCGGAAGACCGCTGGCCGTGGTGCCGCCGTCGGCGGGCGGCTGGAAGGCCGTGCGCGGACGCGGGCTGGGCTTCCGTTCCGGTTCGGGTTCCGGTGCCGCCGAAGGGGCCGGGCGGCGCCGCGGCAGCCCGGACGGTGTCGCGACCGGGGTTCCCACGGGCGCTCCGTTGATCCTGGCCTGTGGCAGTACGACGGTCTGCGAACCGGACCACTGCTTCTCGGCCAGCTCCGACACCACCGGCACCGGCAGCAGCACGGTCGCGACCGTGCCGTGCGGGGTCCTCCGGTCGAGTTTGACGGTGATCTCGTGCCGGTCGGCGAGCCTGCCGACGACCGCGAGTCCCATGTGCCGCACGGAATCGTCGTCGAGCACCGGGCCGGCCGCCAGCCGCTCGTTCAGCGCCGCGAGGCGTTCGGGCGGCATGCCGATGCCCTCGTCCTCGATGCGGATCAGCACGCTGCCCTGTTCGGTGAGGTGCGCGCTGACGCTGACCGGCGAACTCGGCGAGGACTGGTTCGCCGCGTTGTCGAACAGTTCCGCGAGGATCCGGCTGACGTCTTCGGCGGCGAAGCCGACGACGCCGAGCGAGACGACGCGGCCGATCGTGATCCGCGAGTAGTGGTCGATCGACGACATCGCGGCCCGCATCACGTCGAGCACGGACGAGATTCCGGCGGTCGTGTCGTCGGCGTCCCGGCCTGCGAGGACACGCAGGTTCTCGGCGTTGCGCCGCAACCGGGTCGCCAGGTGGTCGAGGCGGTAGAGCTCGGCGAGACGGTCGGAGTTCTCCTCTCCCGCCTCCATCGTCTCCAGCTGCGCGAGCAACTGGTCGAGCAGATTGAGGTCGCGCAACGCGACATTGGAGCAGACCCCGGCGAGCGCGCCGGCGTCCGGCGCCTCCACCGCCGGGCGCTGTTCCACCGGTTGTTCGACCGGCGGAACCGATGGAGCGTGCCGGGGCGGTGCGGCGAGGAACTGCGCCGCGGCGACCCTGGAACGGTCCAGAAGAACCCGTGAGCGGTCAAGCAAGCCTCGAGCCCGCGTCACCATGTGCTTCCACTTCTTTCTCTTCGCATACCCGGACCCGTGTCGCACTCCCCAGCACAACGACGGCCATGCAAGCAGAAGTCACTATCCGTGTCCACACTCGGTTTCCGTTCAACCGCTGGCAGTGACGTGGTCACGAACGCGTTACGGCTGGTGAGCGCGGCGCGCTAGGCCATTCGGCTGCATCTGAGTGTTCCGCGCCACGGGGGATGCCCGAAAAGTGCGGACTGCGCATAAATTTGCGCGCCCCGCAAGTTTTCCTTAGGCTGGCGGCATGACCCCGGACCCGGCCGCGCCTTTGGGGCTGCGCGAGCGCAAGAAGCGAGCGGCCCGCCGCGCCATGAGCGAGGCGGCACTCAAGCTCGCCATGGAGAAGGGCGTCGAACAGGTCCGCGTCGAAGACATCGCCACCGCCGTCGGGGTCTCGCCTCGTACGTTCAACAACTACTTCTCCAGCAAGGAGGAGGCGATCTGCTCGTTCATCGTCGAACGGCAGGAGCTCCTGCGGGAGGCGCTGCGCGAGCGGCCTTCGGGAGAGACACTGTGGGAGGCCGTCGGTACCGCGACGCTGGAGGCCTACGGCAGCCTGGGAGAACCGAATCGCGGCTCGGTCGAGCTGGCGCGGTCACTGCTCCTGCACCCGTCCGTGCAGGGCGAGTTCCTCAAGGCGCACGCCAAGGTCGAACAGGTGCTGGCGGACGCCATCCTGGAGCGTGCGGGCGCGGGCCCGGAAAACGCGTTGAACGCGAGGCTCATGGCGGCGATCGTGGAGTCCGCGGTGAAGACCGCGTTCTTCAGCTGGCTGATCGACGAGAGCTCCAGGCCGTTCCTGGGGACGCTCGAGGTCCTCCTGCACGAGGCCGCGGCGGGCATCCCCTCGCTCACCGGCCCGAACCAGAAGTAACACCCTACCCACCACTGGGGAGAAACCGTTGTGCTGACCAAGCTGTTGCGCGTTCACCTGCGCCCGTACCGGCGAGACCTGTGGCTGATCGTGCTGCTGCAGTTCGTCCAGACCCTCGCCGGGCTCTACCTCCCCACCCTGAACGCCGACATCATCGACGGCGGTGTGGTCAAGGGCGACATCGACTACATCCTCGGTGTCGGCGGCGTCATGCTGCTGGTGTCGCTGGTGCAGATCGCCTGCTCGATCGGCGCCGTCTACTACGGCGCCCGGACCGCGATGGCGGTCGGCCGGGACCTCCGCGGCGCGATCTTCCACCGGGTCCAGGACTTCTCCGCCCGCGAAGTCGGCCAGTTCGGGACGCCGTCGCTGATCACCCGCACCACCAACGACGTCCAGCAGGTGCAGATGCTGACGTTGATGGCCTTCACCCTGATGGTGTCCGCGCCGATCATGTGCTTCGGCGGCATCATCATGGCGCTGAACCAGGACGTCACCCTCTCGTGGCTGCTCGTGCTCGCGGTGCCGATCCTGGGGGTCTCGGTCGGGGTCATCATCGCGAAGATGCGCCCGGCGTTCCGGCTGATGCAGGAACGTCTCGACAAGATCAACCAGATCCTGCGCGAGCAGATCATGGGCATCCGCGTGATCCGGGCGTTCGTCAAGGACACGCACGAACGGCGGCGGTTCACCAAGGCCGACACCGAACTTCTGGACGTCTCGCTCGTCGTCGGCAGGCTGATGGCCCTGATGTTCCCCATCGTCATGCTCGTGATGAACGCCTCCAGCGTCGCCGTGCTGTGGTTCGGCGGGCTGCGCATCGACGACGGCAGCATGCAGATCGGCGCGCTCACCGCGTTCCTGTCGTATCTGATGCAGATCCTGATGGCGGTCATGATGGCCACCTTCATGTTCATGATGGTGCCCCGCGCCGAGGTCAGCGCCGAGCGCATCGCCGAGGTGCTCGACACGCACACCAGCGTCGTCCTCCCCGAGAACCCGATCAGCCCCGGCGAGGTGCACGGACGCCTCGAACTGTCCGATGTGGAATTCCGTTACCCCGGCGCGGAGAAGCCGGTACTGCAGGAGATCTCGCTGCTGGCCCTGCCCGGTGAGACCACCGCGATCATCGGCAGCACGGGCAGCGGCAAGACCACGCTGCTCAACCTGATCCCCCGGCTGATGGACGCCACCGAGGGATCGGTGCGGGTCGACGGTGTCGACGTCCGGGAACTGGATCAGACCGTGCTGTCCGACGCCGTCGGGCTGGTGCCGCAGAAGCCGTACCTGTTCGCCGGAACGGTCGCGAGCAATCTTCGCTACGGCAAGTCCGACGCCACCGACGAGGAACTCTGGCACGCGCTGGAGGTGGCTCAGGGCAAGGACTTCGTCGAGCGGATGCCGGAGGGGCTGAACTCTCCCATCGCCCAGGGCGGGACCAACGTCTCCGGCGGGCAGCGCCAGCGGCTCGCGATCGCGCGGATGCTGGTGCGGCGTCCCGAGATCTACCTCTTCGACGACTCCTTCTCCGCTCTCGACTACGCGACCGACGCCGCGCTGCGGCGGGCGCTGGCGGCCGAGACCGCCGAGGCGACCGTGGTCATCGTCGCGCAGCGGGTCAGCACGATCCGCAACGCCGACCGCATCGTCGTACTCGACGAAGGCCGCGTCGTCGGCAGCGGAACCCATACCGAACTCATGGACACGAACGAGACCTATCGGGAGATCGTGCTGTCCCAGCTGACCGAGCAGGAGGCCGCCTGATGAGCGCGCCAGAGTCCACAGCGTCCTCTTCGGACACCAAGAACACCCCGGTCGGCGAGCGCGCGAGCGCGGCACGGGGACCCGGCCCCGGAGGAGGCAGTCTCGGCCGCGGCCCCGCCGGCTTCATGGGCGGACCGTCCCCCGAGAAGGCCTTGGACTTCAAGGGATCCCTCAAACGACTGCTGCGCCTGCTGCAACCGCAGCGCGCCGTGCTGTACGGCATCCTGCTCTTCGGCGTCGCCAGCGTCACGCTGAGCGTCATCGGCCCGAAGATCCTCGGGATGGCCACGGACCTCATCTTCGCGGGCGTCGTCGCGAAGGACATGCCCGCGGGTGCGAGCAAGGAACAGGTCATCGCCGGGCTGCGGGCGGCGGGCGACAACACCGTCGCCGACCTGTACTCGGGGATCGATTTCGTCCCCGGCCAGCGCATCGACCTCGACGCCGTCGGCCAGGTCCTGCTGTGGGTCCTGCTGCTCTACATCGTGGCGTCGTTCTTCTCGCTGCTGCAGGCGAGGCTGACCACGAACCTGGTCCAGCGGGCGGTGTTCGACCTGCGTGAGCGGATCGAGGAGAAGTTCGCCAAGCTCCCGTTGAGCTACTTCGACCGCCAGCCGCGCGGCGAGGTGCTGAGCCGGGCGACCAACGACATCGACAATCTCGCGCTGTCCCTCCAGCAGACCCTCGCGCAGATCGTGTCGTCGCTGCTGATGGTCGTCGGCGTGCTCGTGATGATGTTCGTCATCTCGCCCCTGCTGGCGCTCGTCGCGCTGCTTTCGGTGCCTGCCTCGGTGCTCGTCGCGGCCAAGATCGGCAAGAAGGCCCAGCCGCAGTTCATCAAGCAGTGGTCCACCACCGGTCGGCTCAACGCGCATATCGAGGAGATGTACACCGGTCACTCGCTGGTCAAGGTGTTCGGTCGCCGCGAAGAGGCCGAAGAGGTCTTCCGTGAGCACAACGACACGCTCTACGGCGCGAGCTTCAAGGCGCAGTTCATCTCGGGCACCATCCAGCCCGCGATGATGTTCATCGGGAACCTGAGCTACGTGCTGGTCGCCGTGATCGGCGCGCTGCGAGTGGCGTCCGGGACCCTGTCGCTCGGCGACGTCCAGGCGTTCATCCAGTACTCGCGGCAGTTCAGCCAGCCGGTCACGCAGATCGCCAGCATGGCGAACCTGCTGCAGTCCGGGATCGCGTCCGCGGAGCGGGTCTTCGCGCTGCTCGACGCGGACGAGCAGGATCCCGAGCCCGAAGAGCCCGCCCGCGTGGAGAAGGTGCGGGGCCAGGTCGAGTTCGAGCACGTGTCGTTCCGGTACGCCAAGGACACGCCGCTCATCGAGGACCTGTCGCTCACCGTCGAGCCGGGGCACACCGTCGCCATCGTCGGCCCGACCGGCGCGGGAAAGACCACGCTGGTCAACCTGCTCATGCGGTTCTACGAACTCGACGGCGGCAGGATCACCCTCGACGGCGTCGACATCGCCGGGATGGACCGCGAGGACCTGCGGGCCAAGACCGGCATGGTGCTGCAGGACGCGTGGCTGTTCGGCGGCACCATCGCGGAGAACATCGCCTACGGTACGGAGGACGCCACGCACGACGAGATCGTCGCGGCGGCCAAGGCGACCCATGTCGACCGGTTCGTGCGCACCCTTCCCGACGGGTACGACACGGTGATCGACGACGAGGGCGGCACGGTCAGCACCGGCGAGAAGCAGCTGATCACCGTCGCGCGGGCGTTCCTGGCGAAGCCCGCGATCCTCATCCTCGACGAGGCGACCAGCTCCGTCGACACGCGGACCGAGGTACTGATCCAGCGGGCGATGAATTCGCTGCGCGAAGGACGGACGAGTTTCGTCATCGCGCACCGGCTCTCCACCATCCGCGACGCGGACGTCATCCTGGTGATGGAGAACGGATCGATCGTCGAACAGGGCGACCACGAAACGCTGCTGCTCACCGGTGGTGCGTACTCCCGGCTCTATGCCGCCCAGTTCGCGGAGGCGCTGGCCGAAACCGACTAACCGCATCGCGCGAAGGCCTCTTTTCCTGCTGTTACCGTGGGAAAAGGGGCCTTCGACGTACGGAAGGAGCGTGAACGGCGCTAGGCTTTGCGTGACCGGATCCGGAGAGGGGTGCGCTGGCCGACCATGGCGGAGAAACTCGGCGAATACCGCCGTAAGCGCAGACCAGGGCGGACTCCGGAGCCCCTTCCGGATCGCGACGGGAAGACCGGCGCCGACGATCTGTTCGTCATCCAGGAACACCACGCGAGCAGCCTGCACTGGGACATCCGCCTCGAACGGGACGGAGTACTCGTCTCCTGGGCGGTGCCGAAGGGGCTACCGATGTCGCCGGATCTCGACCGGCTCGCCGTGCACACCGAAGACCACCCGATGGAATACCTCACCTTCGAAGGCGAGATCCCCGCGGGCGAGTACGGCGGCGGCACCATGACGATCTGGGACACCGGCCGGTACGAAACGCTGCATTTCAACGACCACAAGGTGGAAGTCGTCTTCCACGGCGAGCGAGCACGCGGGAAATACCTGTTCCTCAACGTGAAGAAGGACGGCAGGGACAACGGCTGGCTGCTCAAAAGGCTCGACCCGGCCGATCCCGGCCGCGCGGAACTCCCCTCGTTCCTCGCGCCGATGCTGACCAAACCGGGGCGGCTTCCTTCGACGAGCGAAGACGCGGACTGGGCCTACGAATTCGACTGGTCCGGGCGCCGCGCCCTGATCCGGGTGACCGGGGGGCGGATCACCGCCTACGACGATTCTGGCGACGACGTCACCGGGCTGTATCCCGAATTCCGCGGCCTCGGCGAGCAACTCGGCGCCACGGAAGCATTTCTGGACGGCGAGATCGTGGTCTTCGACGGCGGGAAGCCGAGTCCGGAAGGGCTCGGGCACCGCGCGCGGGCGACGAAGAATTCCGCGAAACGGCTCACGTCCCGGTATCCGGCGTTCTACCTGGTGAACGACCTCCTGCATCTCGACGGCCACTCCTGCCTCGGCTCGTCCTATGTGGAACGACGAGAACTCCTCGACGAACTCGGGCTCGGCGGACCGCATTGGCAGGTCCCCCGGTACTACCTGGGGGACGGCGGCGCGGTCACGCGGGCGGCCCGCGAACACGGGCTCGCCGGCGTCGTCGCCAAACGGGCAGGCTCCGCTTATCACCCGGGAAAGCGCACCGGAGAATGGCTTTCCATCACCGGAACCCTGGTGCAGCAAGTGGTTCTGGGTGGCTGGCGGCCGGGCGGCGGCAGCCGGGCGGACACGTTCAGTTCGCTGCTGCTCGGCGTCCCGCACGGGGATGGCCTGCGGTACATCGGAAACGTCGGCGTCGGTTTCGCCGGCGACGAGCTGGCCGAGCTTTCCCGGCGGCTGTTCCGCCTGGAGCGCAAGACATCCCCGTTCCACTCGGTCCCGGACAAGCAGGCGCGGGACGCGCGCTGGTCACGGCCGACCATCGTCGGCGAAGTCGTCTTCGGCGGCTGGACCGAAGCGGGCTGCCTGCGCAACCCACGCTGGCGCGGGCTGCTGCCGGACGTCACCGCCGACGAGGTCGAGCTCGACGGGGACTAGAGCCGCAATTCCTCCACGTCATGACGGACATCGAGGTCCGCTCCGACCCCGCTGACGTCCAGGATCCGTGACACCAAAGGGGTCTTCACGATCACCGAGAAGCGCGGGGACACCGCGTTCGCCTCTTCGAGCGCCTGCAGTCCGGCGCAGCTAAGGAAGCGGACGCCGGAAAGGTCGAGGATCACGTGCCTTCCCCTGACACACGCGCCGGTGAGCTCGGTGCGGAACCGCCCGACCGTGGCCGCGTCGATCTCCCCCACCGCGGTGAGGATGAGGACGCCGTCCTTACGGCGGCTGGTGGTCACGGCCAGGGGCGGCGCTTCGCCGGGTACGCGCTGGCCAGGCAACATTGGGGGCGCCTCTCTCCAGACCACCAAGTCCCCTCGACGGTACTCGGCGAGCGCGAGAGGTCAACCCGGGCTACCTCATTTGAGCCATTTCGGGCGAGAACCTTTACCCAAGTCTTGCCATTGCCCGGCGAAACGTCGTCGCGCGGACTCCGCGTCGGCGATCGAACGTCCGTGCAGAACCCCATAGGTGAAAGCGTTTTCGTTCTCGGCGTACGCACGCAGGCCGAGGAGCCGCAGGACCTCCCTGGTGACCACGATGTCGTGATGCGTACCGAGCGTGGACTGCACCGTCTTGACGTTCTTTCGCCATTTTCGAAGCTTCTTGCCGGTCACCGGCCGGACCGTATCCGCCGCGTACCTCGCTCGTTTGGCTTTCTTGCGCACTTCGTGCAGTGCGGCGTCCCGCTCCGCACCGGGGGCCAGCTCACGCGCCGCGGCGACGGCCTTGCCGAGCTTCCGGCTCGAGCGAGCGACCGCCTTGCGCAGTTCCTTCTTGTCATCCTTGCTCTTCCGCGACTTGCGGATGAGCTTTTCCAGAGCGCGCAACAGATCCGTGTATCGCTTGCTGTCGAGCGCCCGGATCGCCCGCGCCTTGGCCTCTTCGGCCTCGCGCGCGAAGTGCCGCGTCATCAGCTGCTCGACGTTGCCCAGCACCAGCTCGGACGGCAACGCCCTGACCTCGTCGCGCAGCCGCGCGGACATCACCTCGGTATCCCTCGCCGGGCCGAGTTCGCCACCGAGCCAGCGGAGCTCGGTGGCGAGCCCGTCCGCGACGTCCGGCTCGAGGGACCGCCGGAACGTCCGCAGCGCACTGCGCAACCGCCTGCTCGCGACGCGCATCCGGTGCACCGCGTCCTCGGCGTCCCGGCGGACCCCGATGTCGTTGCGTCGCAAAGCGTCCAGCTCGGCGGCGAGGTAGTCCGCCAGCACCGAACCCGACGCTCCCCCGGCCGGGGGCACGAGCTCGTCGGTCAACCGGCGGAGCTTCGACGGCCACCTCGACCGTTCCGCGCCCGCTTCCAGGACCGCCCGGTCCAGACTGTCGAGCACTCCGGGATCGGCGCCGGGCGCGAGTTCGATCTCGATCTCCCGCCAGCGGTCGAGGTGCGCCTTCTCCCCGCCCGCTTCGCCGGTGACGACGTCGTCGGTCAGCGTCGCGAGCTCACGGCCTTCGGCGTCGAGCAAGGCGTACGAGGTGCGCTCGGTGCGCAAATGTGCGGCCTGCACGAGTTTGGCACCGAGGGTGTGCGCCCGGACCAGCTTAGCCAGCGTGCCCGGCACCTTGTCCGGCTTGCCCGCCAGCGGGAGGCGGAGTTCCTCTCGCCGGTCCTCGCCTACCGGGAGTTTGAGATGCCATCCCTCGTCGCTTCCGCCCAGCCTCCGCCGCAGCGTGATGCCCGCCTGCGCGAGCCGGAAGTCGGCGGTGTCGAAGTACGTGGCGTCGAGGACGTCGACCCTCGGTTCGGCCTGGCCCGTCACGGAACCGGCCGTGACCAGCGACGGGATGGGCCTGTCGGCCGCCAGGTCGTACTTCCGCTCGATCTCCGTCTCGGCGAGCGGGGCACCGCCCTGCGTCTTCGTCACCACGAACTCCTTCTCCTCGGCTACCAGGAAGGATTACCCCAGGAAGTGACCGTGGGAAACCCCGGACGGCTCACTCCTCCATCCGGTCGTACCGATCCGCCCACGCGGCGAGCATTTGGCGTGATCGCTCCTCGGTCAGGGTATCGCTTTCCAGTCTCGCGACGAGGGAATAATAGGCCTCGACCGCCACCCGATCGTCGATGAACACCCCGGCCGCATAGGAATCCGTGTACACCACCGCCGGATGTTCGGTGAATTCCATGATGGTGAAGGAATTCTCGAGCACAGTGGCGACACCGTCACTTTCCGGAACGATACGAATGGAGCAATACGGCAGGTTCGCCGACAGGACGAGGTGGAGCAGTTGCTCGTGCATGATCCGGGGACCGCCGACGACCGAACGCAGCGCGCGCTCGTGGACGTAGAACCGGCACCGCGGCGGACGATCGCGCCGCAGCAGCCGCTGCCGCTCCAGCCTGGCGTTCACGACCTGGTCCAGCTGGGCCTGATCACGGTTGCCGATCAGCTCGAAGGCGGTGCGGGCGTACGGTTCGGTCTGGAGCAGCGCGGGGAGGGTCAACGACTCGTAGCGCACCAGCGTGTGCGCGAGATTCTCTTGGATAGCAAGGGATTTCATCGGATCGACGAGTTCGTCGAAGTACGGCCGGACCCAGTACAGGTCCCCGCCGGGCTGGGTCAGTTCCAGCAGCAGGTCACGTTCGGGCTCCGCCTCGCCGCAGGTCGCGAGATACAGCGCCGCGTCCACCACGGACAGCTCGCGCAGCCCTTGTTCCCACCTCGTGACCTTGCTCTGCAACCAGCCGTTACGGCGGCTGACGTCGGCTCCGCTGAAGTGCCTGCGCTGCCGGAACGCCTTCATGCGGTGGCCCAGTTCCCGGGTCCGCGCCGTCGAATCCTTCTCAACCATGCGGGCCAAAATAGGGCCGAACTCCGGCCGCGCGGCGATTGCCACGCGGTGATTCACCTCAACTGCTGATAACTTGCGCTCGCGCATTTCCGCGAAGTGCTCCTTCGCAAGCGAAGCACCTTCGCGCGCGAAGCGTTCTTTACCTTTATAGCGGACGAAGGGAATGGGGTCGAGTTATCCGGAAGTGGATTTCTTGCGGTGCGGCAGACCGCCACTGGCCGCGCGGCACGACGCGCCCGAGTACATGAAGGCCCCCTTCCTGTACCTAGGCGCAAGGAAGGGGGCCTTCATGTACTGGGGCGGAGGTAAGGGGCCTTCACCGCGGCGCCGCTGTGACTTGTGGGGCTGGTGTTGTTCCTGGGGCTGCGGGTGGCATCACCGAGTCCGTGCCTGGCGGTCGACACACTGAAGCCGCGTTTGAGGCTTTGGTGACGTCTGTACTGGAGTAGACGGCTAAAGTTTCAACCGGCGCATCAACGATACGCTTGAACCCCATGAGTCAAGACATCCGAGACTTCGTGACCCCCTCCTGCGACCTGCTCGCCCTGGGCGAGCCGACGCACGCGACCCCGGTCTTCGCGGACGTCCGCAACGCATTGTTCGCCCAGCTGGTCGAGCGCGGCTTCCGCTCGATCGCCCTCGAAACGGATCGCGTGGCCGCGCTCGTCGCGAACGACTTCGTCCGGGACGGCATCGGAACCCTCGACCTCGCGATGAGCGAGGGCTTCTCCCACGTCTTCGGCACCGTGGTGGCGAACAGGCGACTGATCGCCTGGATGCGCGAGTTCAACAAAAACCGGCCCGCTGAGGAACGACTTTCGTTCCACGGCTTCGACACCCAGACCGAGAACACCTCCGCGCCCAGCCCGCGGCCCTACCTCGAGTACGCCCGCGATTTCCTGGGCGTCGACGTCGACATCGCGGGCCCGGCGGGCGACGACGAACGCTGGGGCCGCACGGAAGCCGTCATGGACGCGGCTTCGTCGCCCGGCGCCACGGCCGACGCGTATCGGCTGCGCGCGATCGCGGCCGAACTGCTCGCCACGCTCCGCTCCCGGAAACCGGAACCGGTCACGGACGACTGGTCGCGGGCGGAGATCCACCTCATGGCGGGCATCGATCTGCTGCGCTACCACCGGCAATGCGCCGAACCGCTGGAGCCGCGCGAGCGCTACGCGCCCCTCGTCGCGACCAGGGACGCCATCATGGCGCGGAATCTGCTGGACATCCGCGCCGCCGAAGCCTGCCGTGGCCGGACGCTGGTCTTCGCCCACAACCTCCACCTTCGCCGCCAGGCGAGCACGATGCGGGTGGCGGGGACGGAGACCACCTGGTTCCCCGCCGGCGCGCTGGTGGCTCCACTGCTCGGCGACCGCTACGTCTTCGTCGCGACCAGCCTCGGCCGGAGCGAGGCCATAGCGCTTGAGGAACCGGCGCCCGATACCTACGAAGGGTTCCTTCAGAAGCACGTCACCACGGACTGGGGCCTGCTCACCCCCTCCGAAGTCCCGCCCGCGAGCATCCGGACCGACCCCACCCCGCGGCAGGGTTACTTCCCGCTCGACCAAGGGATCCTGAACGACGCGGACGCGATTCTGCACGTCCGGTCCTAGCCGTCGAACCGGGTGACGCCTCCTGCCCTCGGAAGGCGTCACCCGGCCACGAGTACGCGCCGCCACCCCCAGTGCCGCGATTCCGGGGCGGCGCGAAGTCCGCTCACTTGAGCAGGAGTCAACACGCCGGTGCCATAACTTCGCCAAACGTCGCGGCAGGCGGTCGTCCACGGGGCTAGGCCGAGGTCGCTCCGAAGCGGATCTTCGTCAAGGCTTCACGGGCCCGGTCCCGCTGCCGTCCGCTCTGGTCCACGGCGGAAAGGTCCTTGAGCGCGCGCAATTCCCACACCGGGAAGCCCAGCTCACGGAACAGCCCCGCCGCGGTCCGGAGCCCTTCGGCGGCCTCGGTCGCGACGCCTTCGTCGGCCCGCAGACGCCCGAAGCTGAGCAGGGCGTATCCGCCGCCCCGGCGGTCTCCAAGGTCACGGAAGGTGCTCATCGCCAGACTCAGGTGCTCTGCGGCGCGGCCGTGTTCACCCGCCAGGCGCAGCGATTCGCCGAAGCTCCGGTGCGTGTAGGCGGCGGCATGCCGGTGTCCGACGTATTCGAACAGCTCCAGCGACCGCGAGAGGCATCGTTCGCTCTCCCCCGCGTCACCGGTCGTCGCGTGGAGATCTCCGAGGCTCCTGAGGACATGCGCTTCCCAGTGGCGTTCACGCGAGCTGCGCGTGCCGATCAGCGCGCTCGTCAGCAGCTCGCCAGCCTCGTCCATGCGGCCGTTCCGGCGCAGGACGTCGGCGTACCGTTTGGCGGACCGGTCGTGCTGCCGCCCGTCCTCGCAGTGGAGCGAAAGCAGCAGGCTCGCGTCGAAACATTCCTTCGCCCGGCGGAAGTCGCCGAGGTCGTCCCACAGCGAACCGAACTGGGCCGACGCCATCGCCTGGCCGGCGATGTCACCGCAGTCCCGCAACAGGTCCAATGCCTCTCTCAGCGCGTGGACCGCCGCGCCGGTCCGCCCGGAATCCGCGTCGACGTCGGCGAGTGCGATGAGCGCGGCCCCGGTGCCCGGATGGTCACCCACGGAGCGGAACCTGGTCTCCGCCAACGAGAAACAGGTCCGCGCCCGCGCCAGATCACCCGCGTCGGCGTGGGCATGCCCGAGCTTGAGCAGTTTTCCCGCCTCCGCGGGGAGATCGACGCGATCGCGCACGATGCCGAACCCGAGCCAGGCAGGCGATCCGCCTTTCGCCGGGCCGACGAGATCGCTGTAGGCGTCGGCCAGCCGCATGGCGAGCTCGGTCCAACCGTGGTTCTTCGCGGTCCGGACGGCGAGCGCGAGGTTCGCCGCTTCCGCGTCACGCCAGCCGATCGGGTCCGCCGCGACGCGGTCCGAAACCGCCGCCGGGACGTCCGCTCGCCGAGACGGCGGATACTCGGCGCCGAGCGCTGCCAACGCGTGCTCGGCCAACGCCGCCATGGCCGTCAGCGCGCGCCGAAGGGCTCCCGGATCCGGCGGTTCCCGGAGCGCGAGCCGGATCAGGGCCGGTAGCCGGTACCGGAGGACGCCCATGCAATCGGGTTCGGCGTGGAGCAGGTGGTCGTCCACCAGTTCGTCGAGCAGCTCGGCTGCTTCGTCCGCCGATCGGCCGAGCATGGCGGCCGCGAGCCAGCCCGCGAACTCGGCGACACCGGGGAAACCGAGCGATCGCAGGGATTTCCGCTGTCGTGGCGACAGCTCGGTGAGGGCGTCGGCGAGCACCGGCCGGACCGCGAGGTCGCCGGCGGCGAGTTCGTCGAGGCGCAGGCGCTCGTTCTCCAGGCGCGCCGCGAACTCGGCGACGCTCAGCCTCGGCCGCTGCAGCAGCTTCATTCCCGCCGCCCGTACCGCCAGCGGGAGACCGTCGCAGCAAGCCAGCACCCGGCGGACGGCGTCGGGTTCAGCGGACAACCGGGCCTCTCCGGCGATCGCGCCGAGCAGGTCACGTGACTCCGCGTCGGGCAGCGCGCCGACTTCGACGGGCCTGGCGCCCACGAGCCCGGCCAGCCGCCGCCGCGTCGTGACGATCGCCGCGCAGCCGGGGCCGCTCGGCAACAACGGCCGTACCTCGGCTTCGGACCGGCCGTTTTCGAGGATCACCAGCAGCCGCCGGTCCGCGGTGTGGCTCTGCCACAACGAGACCCGCCCGTCCCGGTCAGCGGGGATCTCCGCCTCCGCGAGGCCGAGTGCGCGAAGGAACCCGGTGAGTACGTCGCCGTCGTCACGCAGATCGGCGACGAGCTGCCCGTCCGGGAACCGCTTGCGCACGCGCCACGCGGCCTGGACGGCCAGCGCGCTCTTCCCCGACCCCGCCGCGCCATGCAGCACGACCGGCACCGGACCGCGCAGCGCGCGTCCCACGTCCGCCAGTTCCCTTGCCCTGCCGGTGAAATCCGGCGTCGCCGCCGGCAGGCGGCACGGCGCGCCGCCGACGGCGGACCAGCCGGTGCCCGCGATCCTGCGGCGGATCGCGAGCAGGTCCTCCCCCGGCGAGAGGCCGGCGTGCTCCCACAACGCCTGACGGCACCGGTCGAGGACGGCCAGCGCCGCGTCACGCCGCCCGAGCCCGTACAGCGCCTCGGCCAGCCATCCGGCCAGGCGCTCATCACCCGGCCGGATGGCCAGTTCGGGTCCCAACCGGTCGGCGACCGCCTTGTGATCACCGGCCGCCAGTTCCAGCTCCACGAGCTTGCCCAGTACCGAACCCCGCTGGTCCTCGAGCCACAGCCGGTGCGCCTCCACCAGCGGACCGACCGGAACGTCGGCGAACGCCCGGCCACGCCACAATCCCAGCGCCTGTTCGAGCAAGGCCCTGCGCTCGGTTCCGGTCGCCTTCGCAGCCGCGGCGGTCAGCTCGGAGAACGCGGTGACGTCCAGTTCCCCGTCCGCCACAGTCAGCCGGTAGCCGCTCCGGCCGGACCGCAGCCGCTGGCGGACGTCGTCGACCGGCACCCCGGGCGACAACGCCTTGCGCAGCTTGGAAACCGTCATCTGCACGACCGCGGCGGCACTCGACGGCGGTCCCTGCGGCCAGAGTTCGTCGACGAGGGTGTCCCGGTGGACGAACTCGTTCGGCCTGGCCAGGAGCACCGCGAGCACCCGGCGGGGCTGAGCCGCCGACGGCAGCGGGACCGAGGCCGCGAGCGGGCCGAGCACCTTGAACTCCACGAACCACCTATCACCTGGACGGATGACCCAGAATGTAACCCGATGGCGTCCCCGTGACAGCGACTTCTCACCCGGATGGCCGCCTCTTAGTTCCCCGTGTGCGCGAGCAGCCTGTCCCGCAACGCGGGCTCGTCCGCGAGTGCCTCGTTCAGCGTGTGCTCCAGCAGAGGCTTGAGGTCCCCGTAGGGCCGCTTGGACCAGTCGAGCGGGCCCTGCGGCGGCTCCGGGTCGTATTCGATGACGAACTGGATCGTCCTGGCGATCTCGGCGCCGGCGAGCCGCTCGACCAGGTGCAGCGCGAGGTCGATCCCCGCCGACACCCCGGCGGCGGTGATCACGTTCCCGTCCTCGACCCAGCGTTCGGCGACGGGGTCCGCGCCGAAAGCGCCCAGCAACTCACGGAACATCCAGTGCGTCGCGGCTTTGCGGCCCTTCAGCAGTCCGGCCTGCCCCAGCAGCAGCGATCCCGTGCACACCGAGGTCACGAGTTCCGCGTTCGCCCCGGCGGTCCGCACGTATCCGACCAGTTTCTCGTCGGCGAGCGCCTTCAGCGTCGGCGCGGCGCCACCGGGCACGAGCAGCGCGTACGGCGACGGGACTTCCTCGTAGGTGTGGGTCGCCACGAGCTTCAGCGGGTTGTCGGTGGTGACCGCGTCCGTCGTCTCGCCGACCACGACCGTCCGGTACTCCTGCGTCGTGCTCGCCATCCCGTCCAGCACGGTCAGCGGCCCGACCATGTCCAACGGGGTCATCCCCGGGTACACCACGAACGCGATCGTCTTCTTGTCGTCTGTCATGGGACAACGGTGTCGCAGACGCGGGACCGCGGTGGCCCGGATGTCCGGATTCCTGCGAACAACGTCCGACGGCCGGGCACTACTGATAGCGTTCGATCATGCCGGGTTCACCCAGACGAGTGTTGATCGTCGGCTACAGCAACGCCGAGTTGCTCGACATCGCCGGTCCGTCCGACGTCCTGGACGCCGCGACCAAACTCGGCGGCAAGCCGGGGTACGAGATCATGCTCGCGAGCGTCGACGGGCGCGGGATCCGTTGCGAATCCGGGCTGACGCTGCAGGCGCAGCACCGGCTCGACCAGGTGACCGGCGAACTGGACACGCTGATCGTCGCGGGCGGCACCGGGCACGAGGCGGCCGCCGCCGACCCCAGGATGGTCACCCACATCCGCAGGCTCGCGCAGCAGAGCCGACGCGTCGCTTCGGTGTGCACCGGCGCGACGGTGCTCGCCGCGTGCGGGCTGCTGAACGGGCGGCGCGCCACCACGCACTGGCGGTTCGCGAACCGGCTCGCGACGAGCTACCCGCAGGTGAACGTGGATCCGGTGCCGCTGTACGTGCGCGACGGCAACGTCTACACGGCGGCGGGTGTCACCAGCGGGATCGACCTCACCCTCGCGTTCGTCGAGGCCGACCACGGACCGAGTGTGGCCAGGGAGGTCGCCCGGATGCTGGTGACCTACCTGCAGCGGCCGGGCAACCAGGCACAGGTGAGCATGTTCCTGTCCGGTCCGCCGCCGGAGAACCGGCTCGTCCGCGACATCACCGCGTACGTGGCGGAACACCTGGCCGGCGATCTCGGCACCGCCGTCCTCGCCGAACGGGCCGGGATCAGCACCCGGCAGCTCACCAGACTCTTCGACGCGCACCTGAGCACCACGCCCAGCAGGTACGTGCGGGCGGCGAGGACCGAGAACGCCGCGAAACTCTTGTGCGGCACCGAACTCCCGCTGACGTCGATCGCGCGACGCTGTGGTTTCGGCTCGACCGAGACACTGCGCCAGGCCTTCCTCGATCACTTCGACACCCCGCCTTCGGCCTATCGCCGTGTCCACCTTCGGCAGGCGTTCGGCTAGGCCGTGTGCGGCGCGCGGCGCGGGCTGTGGAGGATATGCGGGTGAACCGCCGCGACCTCTCCGACGACGACACCGGCCCGATTCGCCGGATAACGGACGCCCCGTCCGATCGTTCGCCCGGAACGTCCCGTTCGCCGCGCCGGACTCCGCCGCCCGAGGGGCCGCGGCGCCCCCGTCCTCCGGCGCAGCGGCCACGGCAGGCGGAATCGGGCAGACGTCGTGCCCCGGAACCGAAGCCCGAACCGGCGGTCGGTCACGGGCATTCGCACGGCCCGGCGGCACCCGCGTCGCGCCGGGTCCGGCTCCTGCTGATGTGGCTGCTGATCCCGCTCGCCGCCGCCACCGTCGTCGGGATGATCGTGCTCTACCCGTGGGGCAAGGATCCGGCGAAAAGCGTGTTCCCCCAGGGAGTACCGGTGAATGCGACGGTCACCGGGACGATCACCGGCCCCTGTCTCGCCGAAGGGCAGGTGCAGGTCGGCGAACCGCCGCCGGACGCGAAGTCGTGTCTCACCAGCGAGCTGACGATGACCGACGGCCCAGGGACCGGCAAGTCGCTGAAGCTGACGCTTCCCATCGAGCCGAGCACGCCGCGGTTCGCCGCGGGCGACGAGGTGGTGCTGTCCTACAACGGTGGTGACGTCGCGAACCCCGCGTCGTTCCAGATCGTCGACTTCCAGCGCGGTACGCCGTTGCTGCTGCTCGCCGGGTTGTTCGCGCTCGCGGTGATCGTGCTGGGCCGCTGGCGGGGACTCGCCGCGCTGGTCGCGCTGGGGCTGAGCTTCCTGGTGCTGGCGTTCTTCGTGCTGCCGTCGATCCTCGCCGGGGAAAGCCCGCTGCTGGTGGCGATCGCGGGCGCGGGCGCGATCATGTTCGTCGCGCTGTACCTGACGCACGGGTTGTCCGCGAGAACCTCGGTAGCGGTGCTGGGGACCTTGGTGAGCCTGGTCCTGATCGGCGTCCTGTCCGCGATCTTCTCGGCGGCGGCGTCGTTGACCGGACTCGACGACAGCACCTCCCAGCTGATCGGGTCGCTCGGGCACGGGATCGACGCTCGGGGGTTGCTGCTGGCGGGCGTCGTGATCGGCGCGCTCGGTGTGCTGGACGACGTCACGGTGACGCAGACGAGCGCGGTGTGGGAGCTCCGGCGGGCGAACCCGTCACTCGGCTGGCGTGAGCTGTACGGCGCGGGCTTGCGGATCGGCCGCGACCACGTCGGCTCGGCGGTCAACACGCTCGTGATGGCGTACGCGGGCGCGGCGCTGCCGGTGCTGCTGTACACGTCGCTTTCCGGGGTCGGGCTCGGCTCGATCCTGGGCGCGGAGGAGATCGCGCAGGAGATCATCCGGACGCTGGCCGGAAGCGTCGGCATCGTCGCGGCGGTCCCGGTCACGACCGTGCTGGCCGCGCTGATCGCCTCGCGGGAGCCCCAAGAGTCCCTGTAACCACAAGCGCCCCAAAGCGCGAGCCCACCGCGCGATCACGGGCCGGAGTCGGGTACGAAGAGGCCGCACCCGAGGTTCGCCGCGTGATCGGAGGGGCCATGTTCGACGTGTTCGCCGTCCCGAGACAGCTGACCGCCGTCGCGCGGCGCGTGCTCGTCTCGACGCTGGAAGCCGTCGAGGCGGTGCCCAAGATCGCCGCCGCGCTCGACGACGTGCGGTCGACGCTCAAGCACTCGGAGCGGCTGGCGACCTTCGCCGCGGGCGAGCTGCCGGAGATCGTCTACCAGCTGGAGGAGATCAAGGCGCGGCTGGAGAAACTGGAGACCCGCACCGAAGCCTCGTGAGTGGTGAAGACGGTTCTAACCGTCCACCACTCATGAGCCGTTGCTCGCTCCTGCAGTACATGAAGGCCCCCTTCCTGTACCTAGGCGCAAGGAAGGGGGCCTTCATGTACTGGGGAAGGTGTGAAGGTCGAGTTTCCTCGGCTGAGCCGAGGGAAGGAGGCCTTCACGGACCTTGGCACTAGAGGCCGAACGGCAGCGCGAACTTCAGTCCAGGGTCGCCACGAACCGGCTGACCGCCTCCATCGTGAACCGCTGGATGTACTTCCCGGCGGGCGCCGCCGAGGCCAGCCGGTAGAGCGGCCGCTCCGCCGCCGCGTCCCCGCGCGCCTCCGACTTCAGCTGGGCCACCAGCAGTTCGGAGAACACCAGGCCGTTCGCCTCGGTGTTGTTCAGCAGCGCGTTCGCCAGCTTGCGCAGCTGCAGGATGCCCAGTTCCCGCCCGCCCGCACCGGAATAGACGGCCAGGTCGACCTTCGCGACCTTGCGGCGCTTGCCGGCGTTGACCAGCAGGCTGACCGTCCGGGTGCCGCGCACGTCGCTGATCACCAGGTCGATGCGCTCGGCCGCGGTCAGGTCGATCCGCCGTACACCCCAGGTCCGCACGATGAGCGTGTCGCCTTCGAGCCAGACGCGGCGGCGCAGGTTGTAGAACATGATGTAGAGCAACGGAATCGCGATCACGCCCGCGACCACGAGCCCGGCGATCTCACCGCCGATCAGTCCCGCGATCCCGCCGAACGCGGCCGCGAAGATCACGACGCCGGCGACGCTGGAGCATCCGCGCCTGCGCCGCAGCTTGGGGTCGTCGTGGAACAGCGGGAGACGTTCGGGGGTCTCCGGGGTCCCGGTCGGCTCGGTCATCACGCGCCCGTCCCGGCCAGGAACGGGTTTCCCGCCCGCTCCTGCCCGATCGTGGTGGCCGGGCCGTGGCCAGGCAGGACGACGGTGTCGTCGGGCATCGTCATCACCTTGGCACCGAGTGACCGCACGAGTTCGGCACCGTCCCCGGCGGACCGGCCGATCGAGCCGGCGAACAGGCTGTCCCCGGTGAGCACGATCCGGCCGCCCTCGGCGGAGGTCAGCCCGAACACGACCGAACCCGCGGTGTGCCCCGGTGTACCGGACACCGTGATCTCCAGACCGGCCAGCGCGAGCGGGCCATCGGCGAGTGGCACGATCCCGTCCTTCCGTTCTCCGGCGTCCGGGCCGAGGAGTGGCCGGTCCGCCTCGTGCAGATAGAGAGGTATTCCGTGGCGCGCGCCGATCTCGTCCGCCGAGGCGACGTGATCGGGGTGGCCGTGGGTGGCGAGCATCGCGACCGGCGTCAGGCCGTGCGTGGAAAGCGCGGCCTCGAGCGGCTCGACGACGTCCTCCCCTGGATCGACGATCACGCACTCCCCGCCGCCTTCAGGGGCGAGCAGATAGCAGTTGGCTTCGAGGGGGCCTGCCGGAAAACCGACAACCAGCACGAAACGCCTCCTCAGTTCTTCCGCCGAACAGGTGACAGGATGGCCCTGATCACGATCAAGTAAGCCTAGCGGCCCCTGTACGGGGGCCTCACAGGCTGTGCCAATAGACTCCCGCTACCTCAGACGTGTGACATCGAGTGGAAACCGGGAGGGCGGGTGCCGACCAACCAGCAGCGCCGCGAAGCCGCGAAGCGCAAGCTCGAGCGACAGATCGTGCGACGGGCCGAACAGGCCAAGCGGCGCAGGATCGTCGGCTCGGTAGCGGTCGTCGGTGTCGTCGCCATCGTGGCGGGCGCGGTGTGGTGGATCGTCAGCAGCAACAGTGGTGACGATGCCGCCTCCGACGCTTCCCCTAGCTCGGCTCCTCCGACCCCCGAGGTCACCATCCCCACGGAGCGCGCTCCGATGCCGAAGCGGCCGACGCCGCTGGCGAACCCGGTGGCCTGCGACTACAAGGACGACACCGCCAAGCCTGCTTCGAAGAAGGTGAACAAGCCGGAAGGCAAGGACGTCTCCTCGAACGGCACGGTGAACGTCGTGCTGAAGAGCACCGCGGGCGACATCCCGCTGACGCTCGACCGGGCGCTCGCCCCGTGCGCCGTGCAGAGCTTCATCAGCCTCTCGCAGCAGGGCTACTTCAACGACACCAAGTGCCACCGGCTCGGCACCGTCGGTCTGCAGATGCTGCAGTGCGGCGACCCCGAGGCCAGTGGCATGGGCGGCCCGGGCTACACCATGCCGGACGAGGCGTTCAAGGAGATCAAGTACGGCCGCGGCATCCTCGCGATGGCGAAGACGCAGCAGCCGAACTCCGGTGGCAGCCAGTTCTTCATGGTCTACGGCGAGGCCGAGCTGTCCCCGGACTACTCGGTCTTCGGCAGCATCTCCGACGAGGGCCTGAAGGTGCTCGACAAGGTCGCCAAGGCTGGCGTGAACGCGCAGGCAGGCAGCGGCGACGGCACCGGCCCGCCCAACACCGAGGTCAAGTTCACCGGCGTCACGGTCAACGCCTGACGTGAAGCTGGAAGTCAACGGCGCGCCCGCCCGGTCGGAAGACCTGGCGGGCGCGTTCGGCTATGGCCATTTCACCGCGATGCAGGTCCGCGACGGCAAGGTCCGAGGCCTGGACATCCATCTTCACCGTCTCGCGACGAGCACGCGGCGCATGTTCGCCCACGACCTCGACACCGAGGCGGTGCGCGGGTACGTACGGCAGGCCATCCGGGGTGAAGACGCGCTGTCCGTGCGAGTGCTGATCTTCTCCCTGGCGATGGACTGGGCCGATCCCGGCGCACCGGCGGCACCGGACGTCCTCGTCCGGACCGGACCGCCCCGACAGCACGAGATGACACCGCTGCGCCTGCGGACCGTGCGCTACGAACGGGTGCTCCCGGAGGTCAAGCACGTCGGTACGTTCGGGCTGCTCCACCACGCGCGCGAGGCGAAGCTGGCGGGATACGACGACGCGCTGTTCGTCGACTACCAGGGCCGGGTCAGCGAGGCGTCGATCTGGAACGTCGGCTTCCTCGACGGCGGCACGGTGGTCTGGCCGCAGGCCCCGGTGCTCGACGGCATCAGCCAGCAACTGGTGCGTCGCGGCCTCGAGCGCAACGGGATCCCACAGGAGATCCGCGACGTCCGCCCTGCCGATCTGCCGGGGTTCGACGCCGTGTTCCTGACCAATTCGGAGTCGATCGGCCGGCCGGTGGCGTCGGTGGACGACGTCGTGCTGCCGTTCGCGCCGGAGACCGGCCGGATCCTCGCCGACGCGTACGAAAGCAACCCCTGGGACGAGATCTAGCCTGACACGCATTCCGAGCAGCGCTCCAGCGTCAGCAGGACGTCTTGGGCGAAGCGGCGGATGGTGGCCGCTTCGAACAGATCCGTGGAATATTCGAAAGTGATCCTCAGCCCGGCGCCGTCTTCGGCGAACACGACGTAGAGCTCTGTTCTGGCGCAGCCCTCCACCGGTGAATCGTGCACCGTCGCCGACAAACCAGGCAGGTTCAGCTCCGCCGGTGGTGTCGTGACCACGGTGAACAACACGGCGGGATACCGGTCTACGTCTTGGCCGGCGAGCGCGATCGTCTCGTCGAGCGGAAGTTCCTGGTGATCGAGCGAGGCGAACAACTTCTCCGCCACCGCCGCCATGACGTCGGGCAGTTCCGCGGCTTCCCCCAGCCGGACCCGCAGGGGTACGGCCTCCCCGATCATGCCGACCGTCCGCTCGTGTTCCCGGCGGGTCCGACGAGCGCTGGAGACGGCGAGGACGAGGTCCTGCTGGCCACAGGTCTCCCGTGCCCACAGCAAGAACACGCTCGCGAGGAGCACGGACCGGGTCGTGCCGGCCGCCGCGGCCACCCGGTCGAGGCGGCGAAGCCGTTCAGGGGCGAGGTGGACCTGATGCAGATCACCCTTCCCGGTGAGCCGGGCCGGTGGTTTCCGGTCGTACGGAAGCCGCCAGCGCAGGTCGGCGTCCGCGAGTTCGCTCCGCCAATAGCGGACGTCGGCCGCGTGCTCGTGCCCCGTCTGCCACCGTGCGTAGTCCGAGTGTTGTCCCTCGGGTTCGGGCAGCCGCGTGGACGTCGCGCCCACCTCGGCGGCATACAGCTCGGAAAGCTCGTGCCACAGGATGTTCATGGACCAGCCGTCACAGACCAGATGGTGCAGGACGAGCACCAGTACCCAGCGATCGGCGGCGATCCGGCCGAGCCGGGCACGCAGCAGCGGTGCCTCGGTGAGCACGAACGGTTCCGCGACGACTGTGCCGCACCAAGCGCCGACCGCGTCGTCGGTACCCAGATGCTCCACCGGCAGATCGAGCGTGAACGGGGCCAGCACCTCGATCCGCGGCCTGTCACCGGACAACGCGACACGACCGCGCAAAGCGTCGTGCCTGGCCACCAGCCGGTCGAGAGCGCGGTGCAGCGCCCGAGGGTCCAGCTCACCCCGCAGGTCCACGCGATATCCGACGTTGTACACCTGCGGCCGCGGGTTCTCCGCTTGACGTCTCCAGAGCCTGCGTTGCAGTGACGTCAACGGCACGGTCCGGGTGACGGCGGGTTCGGGCGGGCCCAGCCGCGCGGCCAGCGCGCGGATCGTCGGCGCGCGGAAGAACTCCGTGACCGAGACCGGTATCCCGAACTCCTCGGTGATCCGGCCCGCCAATCTGACCACCGCGAGCGAATGCCCACCCACGGCGAAGAAGGACCGATCGACCGCCACCTCGCTCAGGCCGAGTTCGGCGCACCAGAGCGCGTGCAGGCGACGCTCGGCGTCCGTGGACGGCGGAGCGTCTTCCCCGTCCCCCGCGGTCGACGACGGCTCGGGCAGAGCGGAGCGATCCAGCTTGCCACTGGTGGTCGTCGGCAGCCGGTCGAGCGCGACCCAGCGAGTCGGGATGAGGTACGAGGGCAGGTCTTCGGCGAGCGCTTCGGTGATCCGCGCCCACGGATCCGGTGCGGTCGGGTCGGCCAACACGACGTAACCGGCGAGTTCCGCTTCGCCACGGTGATCCCGGCGGACGACGACGGCCGCGTCCCCCACCTCACTCAGGCCGGCCAGCACCCGTTGTGTCTCACCGGGTTCGACCCGGTTGCCGCGGATCTTCACCTGGTCGTCGAGTCTGCCGAGGAATTCCACGGTTCCGTCGCCGCGCCACCGGCCGAGGTCGCCCGTGCGATACCACCGTTCACCGCGCCCGGTTTCGACGAAGGCCGCGGCGGTCTCCTCCGGCCTGCCGAGGTAGCCCTCGGCGAGCCCGGTCCCGCCGAGGTGGATCTCGCCGACGGCGCCGAGCGGGACCGGGCGTCCGGCTTGGTCGAGCAGGAGCAGCCGGACGCCGTCGATCGGGGCCCCGATGGGTGGCCGGGGTTCGCCGTCCGGATCCACCGGGTGATCCGTGGCGATGATCGACGCCTCGGTCGGACCGTATTGGTTGTGCAGCGCGCAATCGGGATGCTCGGCGAGGAAGCGGCGCAGTGCCGGGGTGAGGACGAGGGGCTCGCCGCAGCAGAGGATCAGGCGCAACGACGGCGCGGCGAGGCCGGGCTCGACCAGATGTTTCAGCGGCGTGAACGGCATCAGGATCCGTTCCACGCGGTGCCGTCGGATCACTTCGGCGACGGCGTCGCGGTCTTTGTGCCGCTCGTCGTCGAGCAGCACCAGCGTCCCGCCTGAGGCCAAGGTGGAGAAGATCTCCTGCACGCTGATGTCGAAACTCGGCGACGTCCATTGCAGGGTGCGCATCGGCGGATGCTGATCACCTTGCCAGGCGATGACGTTGGCCGGACCGCGATGCGAGACGAGGACACCCTTCGGGGTTCCGGTGGATCCCGAGGTGTACATGCAGTACGCGGGCCAATCCGGCCGCACCTCGGGCAACTCCGGCGCCTTCGGATCCGGCACGATCTCCTCCGCGAGCCGCACCGGGAACTCCCCCAGCGCGGGCTGCGCGACGAGCACCGCCTTCGTCGTCAGCACGAGCACCGCACCGCTGTCGCGCAGCATGAACCGGCACCGTTGCGGTGGCAACCCAGGATCCAGCGGCAGATACGCCGCGCCGCTTTTGAGCACGCCGTAAAGCGCGGCGATCAGCTGGGGGCCGCGTGGCAGGGAGACCGCCACGATCTGCCCGCGGCTGACGCCGAGACCGACCAGCAGACGCCCGATCGACTCGGCGAGAAGGTCCAACTCGCGGTAGCTCAGCTCACCGTCGTCGCTGATCAGTGCCGTGGCGTCGGGCGTATCGGCGACCTGCCGCTCGACCGCGGTGTGCAGACATCCCGCCGTCCGTTCCGGCGCGCCGTGCTGCCACCGGTCGAGCAGCACCACGTCTTCCCTGGTCGGCATCGTGAGCTCGGAAAGCCGTGCCGATGGCTTCGCGATCGCTTGGCGCAGAACCTGTTTCAGCAGATTCAGCGCCCGGGCGATGGTCGCTTCGTCGAACAGGTCGGTGCTGTACTCGACCAGGCAGCGCAACCCGTCGCCGTGCGCAGTCAGATAGAAGGCGAGGTCGAACGGGACCTCGTCGCGTGTCATGTCGAGCGCGGTGGCCGTCAGCGGCGGCGAGAAGGGCTCGTCCACCGCGTTTTCGAACTCGATCAGCACGTCGAACAGGGGATTGCGGTTCGCGGCGCGGTCGGGATTCAGCAGGCCGACCAGTTCGTCGAACGGGACGGTCCGATGCTCGTACGCCCGGGTGGTGCGGTCTTTGACGCGCTGGGTCAATTCCGTGAAGGTGGGGTCGCCGGACAGGTCGAGGCGGACCGGGACCGTGTCGAGGAAGAGGCCGATCGCGTCCCTGGCGGAGTCCGGCCTGCTGCTGACGACCGTGCCGACCGCGAAGTCGTGCTGCCCGCCGTAGCGGCCGAGCACGGCGCCGATCGCGCCGAGCACCACCATGAACACGGTGCTGCCGCACGCGGCCGCGACGGCGCGCAGCGGCTCGCCGAGACCCGCCGCCAGTTCATCGCTCAGTGCGGCGCCCCGCCGGGACGGCACCGGGGGCCGCGGCCGGCCGGTGGGCAGCGCGAGTTCGGGCAGACCGGTCAGTTCGTCGTGCCAGAACGCGAGATCCTCGCCGGGATCCTCGATCTGGATTCCGGTCTCGGGCCCCGGCCCGGTCCGGATCGCGGGCAGGCCAGGCCAAGCGCGGTAGTGCGCGGCGAGATCACGCAGGAACACCGCGGTCGACGCCGAGTCGAAGACGATGTGGTGGGCCACCAGACAGAACAGATGGCGGTCCTCGGCGAGCCGGACCAGCGCGAAGGCGACCAGCGGGCCGGTGTCGAGCACGAGCCTGGTCCGGGCGAACCTCGCTCGGATCTCGGCAAGGGCTTCGGCTTCGGTGCGCCCGGACAGGTCGATCAGCGGGCATTCGACGGTCACGGACAGCAGCACGGACTTCCGCGGTACGCCGTCCCGCTCGTGGAAGACCGTGCGCAAGGCGGGATGCGCCGAAACCACGCGCGACACCGACTCCCGCAGCGCCACGTCGTCCAGCCGTCCGTCCAGCCGGATCGCCTTGGGCTCGTGGTAGGCGCCGGTGCCGGGGAACATCCTTTCCAGGAACCAGATGCGCCGCTGCGCGGGGGATGGCTCGAGGTCGGACGACTGGTAGCGACGGCGCAGGCCGTCGAGCAGCGGCAGCGCGTCGAGCACCTGGTCCGGCGGGACACCGAAATCCACGAAAGCGGCGATCTCGTCGGCCCCCGCCGCCACGAGCGCGTCCACCACCGGGGCGCATCGCTCGGGACTGCCGATCAAGGCACGGGATCCGCAGTAGCGTTCGTAGGCGTCGCCGAGCACGAACTCGATGTCCTCGTCGGACGCGCCGTCCAGGTCGATGCTGAGCCCCAGGCTGTTCCCGACCTGGCCGAGCAGGGAAAGCGACGAGCGCAGGTAGTCGCAGAACGGCCGGAACGCCTGCTGCCGCGCGCGTTCGTGGTCCGCGCCGAGGAAGGTGTGCACCAGCACCACGACCCGTCCCGCGGCCGGATCGAGCCCGTGTTCCGCGCGCGTGCGCCGATAGAGCGCGATGTTGTCGGCCAGCGCGGAAACGTCCTGGGTCATCAGATTGGTGACCACGCCGAGATCGGCCGCGGCGGCCCGGCGGTAACTGTCCGGGTTTCCGACCACAGCGACGAACATCGGCGGGCGCCGCTGGATGGGCGCCGGATGCAGGCGGACCGCGGCGGGCGCGCCGTCGCCCGCGACGAGGGTGATCTCCTCCCCCGCCCAGAGCCGGCGCACGGTGTCCAGCCCCTCGTACATCAGATCGCGATGGTTGCCGAAGTTCTCCGGTGCCAGCGCGAAATCCCTGGTGTGCCAGCCACTCGCCACGCAAAGTCCGACGCGGCCCGAAGACAGGTTGTCCACGACGGACCATTCTTCGGCGACCCGGACGGGGTGGTGCAGCGGAAGCACGACCGACCCGGCGTGCAGCCGGATCCGCTCGGTACGGCCGGCCAGCGCGGCGGCCAGCACCGACGGATTCGGGAACAGCGCGCCGAACGAGTCGAAATGGCGCTCAGGCAACCAAAGCGCATGGAAATCGTGCTCGTCGGCGAAACGCGCGGCGGCCATGATCAGCCGGTACTTGTCCTGCTGATCCCGATCGGGATAGTCGCCGAAGAAGTAGAGGCTGAACGCGCATCCGGTACCCGGAGTCGCCGGTTCCGGGGGCGACACGACGGGCATCGCCGCCGGACGGACCGGGTGCTCGACCGGCTCGGGCGCGGTCGCCACGGTGGCCGGGGTCCCGCGGGCCACGTCGAGCTGCCGGTGCATCAGCTCGGTCATCTGGCGCATCATGGTCTCGGCGAGTTTCAGCTGCCGGTCCATCAAACCGTGAAGAGACACGTCTTCGGCCGGCGGGCCGGGCTCTGGCTCGCTTTCACCGGAGGCGGGAGGCGTTCCGCCGCTTCGCTCGATCAACTCGGCCACTTTCGCCGGAGTACCCGCTTCGGAGAGCAGTTCCCGGATGCCGATCCGCACACCGAAGGCCCGCTCCAGTTCGCGGGCCAGCCCCATCAGGGCGAGCGAATCGGCGCCACCCGCCACGAACGACATGTCTTCGGCCAGGTCGTCGGCGCCGAGCCGGTCGGCGGCGAGCCGCCGGACCTCGGCGAGGACCGCCCCCGAACTCACCTGCCCGGCGCCGGACGGGGCGGGCGCCGACGGCCGCCCGAAGCGGACCCGCCGGTAGGGGTACCCGGGCAACGGGACGCGGCGGCCGGTGGGCGCCAGCTCCGCCCAATCCAGGTCCGCGCCGCGCCGGTACAGCGCGGCGGCCGCGCGCAGCACCGAGGCGCACTCATCGTCGGGCGGGGAGCCCACGGACGGCTGCCAGTACCGGTGCGGGAGGGCGGCGCGTCCCAACGAGCCGAGTACCTCACGCGGGCCGATCTCCAGGTAGCCCCCGCACTCCACGCGTTCGAGCGCTCGCAGCGACTCGTCGAAACGCGCCGTCTCACGGATCTGCCTTCGCAGGTAGCGCGCGTCGACCGAGGCACCGGCCGGGATCACCCCGCCAAGGTTGCTCGCGAACGGCATCCGCACCGGGCCGAACCGCACCGCTTCGGCCGCGCGTTCGAATTCGTCGAGAACGGGTTCGAGCAGCGCCGAATGGAAGGCCCGGTCCACCGGAAGCCTTTGCCAGGAGAGGTTTTCCCGGTCGCACAGGGTCTCCGCGGCCGCGATCGCCGCCGACGGCCCGGACAGCACGCAGGACTGGTCTCCGTTGACCACCGCGACCTCGGTCCCGGTCGCGGCGGCGAGCCGCCCGCCCCGCTCCGGCGAGACACGGACCGCGATCATGCCGCCCGCCTCGGTCCCCTGCATCAGCCTGCCGCGCAAGCAGGTCAGCCGCAGGCCGTCGGCCACGTCGATCCCGCCGGCCACGGCGAGCGCCGCATACTCCCCCAAACTGTGCCCGACCACGAAATCCGGCTGGACGCCCCACGACCGCCAAAGTCGCGCCAGCGCGACCTGATGGCAGAACAACGCGGGCTGTCCCTCCACAGTGGACAGTGCGGCGGCCGGATCCGGCGTGCCGAACAGGGCCTCGGACACACCGGTGATCCCGGCCTCCTCGGCAAGGCCCAGCAACTCGTCCAGCGCCTCGCGGAAGACGGGGAACGCGTCCCGAAGCCGCGCGGCCATCCCCCGATACGCCGAGCCCTGTCCGGAAAAGGCGAACGCGAGCGTGCCGAATTGTTGTGGGGCAACGGATTCCTCGCTGATCGTGCCGAGCGCGGCAGCCAGTCCTGCGGTGTCGCTCCCGACCACGGCGAGCCGGTGCGACCGATGCGGCCTGCCGAGCGCCATACTCGCCGCCACGTCCTGCGCCCGCAGATCGGGGCGCGCGCGCAGATGATCCCGGAGTGCGCCGGTGAGCGCGGACAGTCCCTCGGCGTCGGCGGCCGACACGGGCAGCAGCACCGGTCCCCGCGCCGCCGGTGCCGGCGTGGGCACCGGGGCCTCTTCCAGGATCACGTGGACGTTCGTGCCACCGACGCCCAGCGCGCTGACCCCGGCCCGCCGCGGCCCGTCGGTGATCCACGGCGTGTGTTCCGTCGCCAGCACGAACGGGCTGCCCGTCAGCCGGAGTTCCGGGTTGGGCCGGTTCAGGTTGAGTGTCGGCACGAGTTCTCCATGCTTCAGCATCAGCACCGTTTTGACCAGGCCGGCGAGACCGGCGCAGGTGTCCAGATGGCCGATGCCGGGCTTGACGGAGCCCAGCGTGCAGAACCCGGTGTGGCCGTCCTCCGCGTAGGCTTGGCTGAGCGCCTCGAACTCGACCGGGTCGCCCAGCGCGGTGCCGGTGCCGTGTGCCTCGACGTAGGTGACGGACGACGCCGCCACCCGGGCGCGCGCCAGTGCCAGCCGGATGACCTCGGCCTGCCCGGACACGCTCGGCGTCGCGAACCCCGCCGTGCGGCCCGCGTCGTTGTTCACCGCCGAACCCAGGATCACCGCGTGCACGGTGTCGCGGTCGGCGATCGCCCGGTCGAGCCGTTTCAGCAGCACCGCGATCACCCCGTTGCCGCCGACCGTGCCGTCCGCCCCGGCGTCGAACGCCCGGCACGCGCCGGTCGGCGAAAGGATGCCGCCGGGGTACGGCCGGTAGCCCGAATCCTGCGGGAGATGGACGGCCGCGGCCCCGGCCAAGGCCAGGTCGGCGTCCCCGGTGAGCAGCGCCTGCCCGGCCAGGTGCACCGCGACCAATCCGGTCGAACACGCCGTCTGCACCCCGACCGCGGGTCCGGAGAGCCCCAGCCGGTGCGCCACTCGGCCGGCCAGGAAATCGGGTTCCGATCCCATCGCCGCCTGCATCGCGGCCAACTCGTCCGCGACGGGGGGACGCGTGTCCCGAGTGGCGCGTCGTTGGTGGCCGTACAGCTGCATACCTGTTCCGGCGAACACACCGATCCTGGTCCCCGCGTCCGCCGCCGCGTAACCGCCGAGTTCGAGCGCCTCGTGACAGCACTCCAGGAACAGGCGGTGCGCGGGGTCGGTCAAGGCCGCTTCGTGGGAGCTCATCCCGAAAAAGTCCGCGTCGAACGAGTCGACGTCGTCGAGCGCGCCGGCGACCGGGACCACCCCCCGTTCCCCGCCGTCGAAGGTCCGCACCCGGGATACGCCGTCGCGCAGGTCGGCCCAGAAGCCGTCAAGGTCCGTCGCCCCTGGCAATCGCACCGCGACACCGATGATCGCGATCCGGTCCTCGTGCGTGGGGGCGGCCACCACGCCGGTCTCCTTCACCCGGCCCGGTCCCGACAGGTGATCCGCGAGCAGGGCGGGGGTCGGGTACTCGAACGCCAGGGTCGGCCGCACCTCCCGGCCGAGCAGCGCGGTCAGGGTGGTGGTCAGCTTGACCACGGTCACCGAGGTCATCCCCGCCTCGTAGAACGGCGTGCGCGGATCGACGTCCTGGCCGAGCACCTCCCGGACCGCCGCGAGGACCGTGGCGCGGACGTCGACGGTGCCCGCCCGCCCGAGTTCCCCGGCGAGCAGCCGTCGCCGCAGTTCGGCGCGCTGAACCTTGCCCCCGCCGGTCCGCGGGAACTCATCAGGTGCGACCGGAACCACGTTCGCCACGGTCAGCCGCAATCGGCCGAACACCGCCTCCCGCACCGCCTTCGCGACCGCGTCGAATCCGGCCGTGCGCGCCACCATCAGGATGACCAGGTCCTCGGTACCGGACTCGGCGTTGGGCAGGCCGACCGCGGCCACCTCGCCTGCCTGGGCGCCGCCCGCCGCGCACACGACTTCCTCGATCTCGTGGCAGAAATGGTTCTGTCCATTGAGGATGATCAGATCCTTGACCCGGCCGGTGAGCACCACCTGCCCGTCCGCCAGGAACGCGAGATCACCGGTGTCCAGCCAGCCCGGTGCGGGGAACGCGGCGCGGTTCGCCTCTTCGGCGTGCAGGTATCCGGGGGTGACCCGTGCGGAGCGCACCTGCAGCCTGCCGATCTCACGCTCGCGCAGCAGTTCACCCCGGTCGTCCACCACCCGCACGCTCGCCCCTGGCGCGGGGGAACCGACCGCCACGAACGTGCTGCACTCGTGCTCTTCCGCGGAATCGGGGGCTTCGCGCAGTTCGCCGTCGAGGCTCGACTTCAGCACCCGGTGCACGCTGTCCGGCGTACCGAGACTGCCGAAGGTGATCGCGGTGACCGTCTCCGTCATCCCCCACACCGGCCTGATGCGGCTCTCCTCGATGCCGAACCGGGCGGTCCGTTCGAGAAAGCGCGTCATCACCGGCAGCTGGATCTGCTCGCCGCCGCAAACCAGTGTGCGGACCGAGGACAGCTCCCGGTCTCGGGTGTCCTCGGCCAACTCGGCGGCGACCTGCGCGAACCCGAACGTCGGCGACCAGCTGTGCGCGACCCGGTACTCGGCGAGCAGATCCAGCCAGCGGCTCGGCCTGCCCAGTACCAGCTCGGTCGGCACGTGCACGTTCGTCACACCGGCGTAGACCTCGAGCACGTGGTAGAGAAGCAAGGCGCCGCTGTGGTCCACCGGAAGCCAGTTCAGCGTGGTGTCGTCCGGCCGCAGGCCGAGCACCTCGCGGGACCCGGCCGCGAACTCCATCAGGCCGCGATGCGTCAGCGGGATCGCCTTGGCGGCGCCGGTACTGCCGGAGGACAGCATCACCAGCGCCGGATCATCCGGCGCCGGTGTGTGAAGGCCGAGTTCGGGCAGTGCGCTCATCGGCTCCGTCGACACCCGCGCGAGCCGCAAACCGGACAAGCCCGGCCCCGCGCCGCCGACGAGTACGACGGGATCACGCAGCAGCTCGGCCACGTGCTTCAGCCGCCGCCGCGACGCGTCGTCCTCCGCCGCGCCCGCCATCGGCACCGGCAGCGCACCACCGAGGACACAGCCCCAGAAGGACGGGAAGAACTCGGTGAGCGGCAGACCGGACAGGATCACCGGATCTCCGCGGCCGACTCCGAGGTCCCGCAGCCGGGCCCGCACCGCGCTCGCCCTGGCCAGGAGTTCCGGGTAGGGACAGCGTTTCGGCTTGCCTTCCGCGTCCAGCGTCACCACCGCTCGACCGGGGGCGTCGGCCGCGGCGTTCCGCAACGCCTTGGCGAGATCCACCCGCTCGCCCGTCCCCAGTTCGAGCGGTTCCCCGTGAACCAGCGCTTCCCCCATCACGATCCTCTCTTCGCTGCTTTCGTTACCCCTGACGACACGCCGACGGCCCGGCGGCTCCGAAGGCGCAGCACGACGATCCCGACCACGAGGACCGGGAGGGCGTGGTAGACCGCGACGACGACCGGCGGAGGCGCGACCTCGAGCAGCAGCCCGCAGGTGGCCATCCCGGCGGCGAAACCGGCCGTCTCCGCGGTGGCCGACAGGCCGAACAACCGCGCGCGTTCCGCTTCCGGCGCGGCCTGCAGCCTGCTCAGATACGCGACCTCGGTGAGTCCGTCGGCAAGGCCCGCGACGAACACGACCCCCACCAGCACCGGGATCGGCAAGCCGGTGAACGCGACCACGAACGCCACCGACATCAGCACGGTCCCGGCCGCGAACGCGCGATCGCCGAGCCACGCCATCCTGCCGTGGTCCGTCCGGCGGCAAACCCACTGCACCGCGATGGCGCCGACGGCCCAAGCCGTCCAGAACCAGCTCATGAAGGCGTACGGCGCACCCGGCCACTCCGCGCCGGCGTGTACCGGCAAGGCCACGTTGTGCGAGGCCGAACCGAAGGCGTCGGAGCCTCGGATGAGCACCAGCCCGAGGACGGCCGACGACAGTCCTGCCGTCAGCCGCGTCCGGGGCCCGCCGTTCGGCACGGCCGTTCTCTCGCCGCCGGAACCGTTGGTGTTCAGGGGAAGCAACCACAACACCGCCGCGGACACCAGGAACGACGCGGCGTTGATCAGGAACGCGGCCTCGAATCCGCCCGCCATGACCACGATGGGCGCCGCCGCGTAGCCCAGCACCGTCCCCAGCGACCGCCCCGCGACCAGTCGTCCGTTCGTCCGTACCCGGCGGTCCTGTCCCACCATCGCGGGCACACTCGTCCGCAGTGACACCGAGAACACCGTGTTGCCCGCGCCCAGTACGGCGGCGGCCACGAGCAGCCCTCCCAGGCCCACCGCCTGCCCGGCGACGCCTAGCACGACCATCGCCGCCGCCTGCGCGAGATCCGCGACGACCATCAGCCGTCGTCGCTCGTACCGCGCGGCGAGCCGTCCCGCCGGCATCCCGAACAGGAAACCGGAACCGACGCGTACCGCCATCACCGCGCCGAGGCCGAGTGGCCCGCCGGTCACTTCCAGCGTGAACAAGGCCAGCGCGATCAGATTGAGAAAGGTCCCGAACGACGACACCGAATACGCCACGAGAAACGCCACCAGCGCGGCATCCCCGGTACCGGTTTTCCGGCCGTGACGAACGTGCATCGAATCCCCTGGTCGCTTTCCGGCGCCGGCCGACCGCGAGCGGTGGTCGTGCCGGTACGTGAATCGGTGCCGCTCACGAACTCATTACCGGAAAAAGACAGGGTCGCTCTTGAAAAACGATCACCGAAGCCGAAAATTCGGCCATGGACAGAAAAGAAATAGCGTTTTCCCACAGAGACGCGTCAAGACACGCCGACCGCTTACTTCCCCAGTTTTGTCATCCCGGCGAGACTAACGGCCCGGATTCACCTCGTCAACAGCGGAATCCGCGTCCGAACTGCTCGAATTCCATCGAACACGCCGAGTAAAACCAAAGCCGGCGCGACACCGGGAATTACTCCATCGGAACCCGTGATTATGCCGTTTGCCTTGCCTGCTTCCCGCCGAACGGGCGCTCATTCGCCGATCAGTGACCGATCGGCTACCCAGAAGTCAAGTCGCACAGGACCAGAGGAAATGTTCACGCCGCGCGAAAGGCCCGTGGCCGTCGTGAGCCGACGCGGCGCCCCGAGGACCTCAGCGGTAGGTGAACTTCGGCGGACGCCGCGCCAGGAACGCGGCCACTCCCTCGGCGTAGTCCTCGCCGTGCAGTGCCCCGAGCCGGATCTCGTCGACCTCGGCGTCGGATTCCCGCTGTCCCGCCACGATCTTCTCGATGATCCGGTTCATCCCGCGCACCGATGCCTGCGAACGCGACGCCAGCGTCTCGACGAACTTCCCGGTCGCGGTCTCCAGCTCATCGACCGGGACGACGTCGTTCAGCAGCCCGATCTCCCGCGCCCGGCGCGCGTCGACGAGCTCGCCCGAGAGCAGGAAGTACTTCGCGTGCGCCGGGCCGATCAGCGAGACCAGCTGCCGGGTCGAGTCGAAGTGATAGACGATCCCGAGCTTCGCTGGCGTGATGCCGAAGCGCGAGCCCTCCGCGGCGAAGCGGAAATCGCACGCGACCGAGATCTGGCATCCGCCGCCGATACAGTTGCCCTGGATCATCGCGACGGTCGGCTTCCGCGACGCCGTCAACGCCGCCACCGCCCCCTCGACCGCCTTGTCGTAGGTCTCGGCCGCGTCGGCGGTGGACCGCAACTCCTGGAACTCGCTGATGTCCGCGCCCGCCGAGAAGTGCGCGCCCGCGCCGGTCAGCACGAGGACCTTGATCGCCGGATCCGCCTCCACCCGCGCCACCACGTCCGGGATCGCCGACCACATCCCATAGGTGATCGCGTTCATCTTCTCCGGCCTGGTGAACGTCAGCCGCGCGATCTCGCCGTCGCGAGTGAACTCGAACCCGTCAGTCATCCCCGGACTTTAGCCCGGACCCACCGAAGATCACGAAGCCGAAGTGACCCGATACACGTCGTAAACACCTTCGACGCCTCGAACCACCTTCAGCACGTGTCCGAGGTGCTTCGGATCGCCCATCTCGAACGAGAACCGGCTGACCGCGACCCGGTCGCGTGACGTCGTGACCGACGCGGACAGGATGTTGACCTTCTCGTCCGCGAGCACCTTCGTGACGTCCGAGAGCAGGCGATGCCGGTCCAGCGCCTCGACCTGGATCGCGACGAGGAACACCGAGGACGCCGACGGCGCCCACTCGACCTCGACGAGCCGCTCGGGCTGGGCCCGCAGGTCGTCGGCGTTGGTGCAGTCGGTCCGGTGCACGCTGACACCGCCACCGCGGGTGACGAAGCCGAGGATCTCGTCTCCGGGCACCGGCGTGCAGCAGCGGGCGAGCTTCGCCCAGATGTCGCTGGCGCCCTTCACCACGACACCGACATCGTTCGAGCCGCGGCGGCGGGTGACCGTGGACGGTGTCGCGCGTTCGGCGAGCTCTTCCTCCGCCTCGTCGACTCCGCCGATGAGCGCGACCAGCCGCTGCACGACGTGCTTCGCGCTGGTGTGGCCCTCGCCGACGGCCGCGTACAGCGAACTGATGTCCGGATGCCGTAGTTCGGTGGCGACCGCGCCCATCGACTCCGCGGAGACCAGCCGCTGGATCGGGAGACCGACCTTGCGGACCTCCTTGGTGATGGCCTCCTTGCCGCCTTCGATCGCCTCGTCGCGGCGTTCCTTGGCGAACCACTGCCGGATCTTCGCGCGGGCCTTGGGCGAGCCGGCGAACTGCAGCCAGTCGCGGCTCGGCCCGGCAGTCTCGGCCTTCGAGGTGAAGATCTCGATGACCTCGCCGTTCTCCAGCTTGCGCTCGAGCGCGACGAGCCTGCCGTTGACGCGGGCACCGATGCAGCGGTGCCCGACCTCCGTGTGCACGGCGTAGGCGAAGTCGACCGGCGTCGAATCGACCGGCAGCGTGATCACGTCACCCTTGGGCGTGAACACGAAGATCTCGCGCGAGGCGAGTTCGTATCGCAGTGACTCGAGGAAGTCCCCCGGATCCGCCGCTTCACGCTGCCAGTCGAGGAGCTGGCGCATCCACGCCATCTCGTCGACGTCCATGGCGTTCCCGTTGTGGGTGCCCTTGGTCTCCTTGTACCGCCAGTGCGCGGCGATGCCGTACTCGGCGGTGCGGTGCATCTCGTAGGTCCGGATCTGGACTTCCAGCGGTTTGCCGTCCGGCCCGATCACCGTGGTGTGCAACGACTGGTACACACCGAACCGGGGCTGCGCGATGTAGTCCTTGAACCGGCCGGGGACCGGCTGCCACAGCGCGTGGACGACGCCCATCGCGGCGTAGCAGTCACGGACGTCCTCGACCAGGATCCGCACGCCGACCAGGTCGTGGATGTCGTCGAGATCGCGGCCGCGGACGATCATCTTCTGGTGGATCGAGTAGTAGTGCTTCGGCCTGCCCTCGACCTTGGCGGTGATCCGCGAGCCTTCGAGGTTGCTGGTCAGCTCGGTGATCACCGAGCGCAGGTACGTGTCACGCGAAGGCGCGCGATCGGCGACCAGGCGGACGATCTCGTCGTACTTCTTCGGCTGAAGGATGGCGAACGCCAGGTCCTCCAGCTCCCATTTGACCGTCGCCATGCCGAGCCGGTGCGCCAGCGGGGCGAGGACCTCCAGGGTCTCGCGCGCCTTGCGGGCCTGCTTCTCCGGCGGCAGGAAGCGCATCGTGCGCATGTTGTGCAGCCGGTCGGCCAGCTTGATGACCAGCACACGCGGGTCGCGTGCCATCGCGATGACCATCTTGCGAATGGTCTCGGCCTCGGCCGCCGTGCCGAGCTTGACCTTGTCCAGTTTGGTGACGCCGTCGACGAGTTCGCCGACCTTCTCACCGAAGTCGGCCTTCAGGCTCTCCAGCGAGTAGCCGGTGTCTTCGACGGTGTCGTGTAGCAGGGCCGCGACCAGCGTCGTGGTGTCCATGCCGAGCTCGGCGAGGATGGTCGCGACCGCGAGCGGATGCGTGATGTACGGGTCGCCGGACTTGCGCCGCTGCTCCCGGTGGAGCTCTTCGGCGACGTCGTAGGCGCGCTGGAGCTGCGCGAGATCCGCGTTGGGATGCAGTTCGCGGTGGATGACGGCGAGCGGTTCGAGAACCTGCTTGACCGGCGCGGCGCGCTGCGCGGTGATCCGGCGGGCGAGACGGGCGCGCACACGGCGTGTCGCGGACGGCGTCGGCGCTGCCCCCTGTCGCGCCGCACCGTTCTGCTCGGTGCCGTCCTTCGAGGACACCGCGGCATCGAGCTCTTGGCTCACCCGCACCTCCTGCGCTTCGTGCGGCCTTCGGACAACAAGAGTAACCGCTCCCCCTCGCGGCACACTTGGTACGCCCGCTCAACACACCCGGAGGGCCTCCACACGACGCCCTTCAAGCACGGAACGACCCCCGAGCGCGCCGAGTTCCATGACCACCGAAACCCCGGTGACCTGCGCCTTCGCGTCTTCCAGCAGTTTGCAGGTCGCCGCGACGGTGCCACCGGTCGCGAGCACGTCGTCGAGGACCGCGACACGCTGGCCTGGCTCGACGACGCCTTCGGGGAGTTCGACGGTCGCCGTGCCGTACTCCAGCGTGTAATCGACCCGGCCCGCGACACGGGGCAGCTTGCCGGGCTTGCGGATCAGCGCGACACCGAGCCCCCTGGCATAGCCGACCGCGGCGGCCAGCAGGAATCCGCGTGCTTCCACGCCCGCCAGCAGATCGACGTCGGGATCGACGGTGGCGGCCAGCGCGTCGGTGACGGCCCTGAAGCCCGCCGCGTCGGCGAACAACGGGCTCAGGTCCCGGAACAGCACGCCGGGTTCCGGGAAGTCCGGCACGTCGGCGATGAGGTCGAGTGCCTTGTCCAGCTCCATGTACTTCCTGCTCTCCAGTCGTGCTTCCGGTCCCTGAACGCTAGGAAAGGTCCTTTCATTGCAAAATTTGCAATGAAAGGACCTTTCCTAGCGTTTGACGGCCGGGACTACCTCTTGCGCTTGCCCGAGGGACGGCCCTTGTGGGCCTTCTGGTTCCGGGCGGGGACGCTCGCCGCGGCGGCGTACGCCCTCTCCTTGCGGAGTTCGGCGGCCAAGGCGTCCTCGTCGTTCGGGTCGAAGTCGTCGTTCTCGGCGGCCTTGCGGGCCTGGTTCGCACGCCGCGAAGCGACCCGATCGGCCTGCTGACGGTACTTCGGATCGCGCATCTTGAAGTCGACCAGCAGCGGGGTCGCCAGCGCGACCGACGACAGCACACCGACCACGGTACCGGTGAGCTGCACCAGCGCGAGCTCCTGCAGGGTGCCGGAACCGAGCAGGAGGTAGCCGATCACCAGCAGCCCGAGGATCGGCAGCGCCGCGATCAAGGACGTGTTGAACGAACGCATCAGCGTCTGGTTCAACGCCAGGTTCGCCGCTTCCCCGTAGGTCCGGCGGGTGAGGCCGAGCAGTCCGCGCGTGTTCTCACGGACCTTGTCGAACACCACCACCGTGTCGTACAGCGAGAACCCGAGGATCGTCAGCAGACCGATCACCGTCGCCGGCGTGACCTCGAAACCGATCAGCGAGTACACACCCGCCGTCACCACGATGTCGTTCAGCAGGGTGACCAGTGCCGCGGCCGCCATCCGGGGGTCGAAGTACAACGCCAGGAACAGCGTGACGGCCAGCAGGAAGACCCCGAGCGCGATCAGCGCCTGCCGGGAGATCTCCCCGCCCCAGGACGCGCTCACCGCGCTGTCACTGATCGCCTGGACACTGGGCTGGCCGGACGTCCCGATCGGGCCCAGTTCCTGGAACAGCGCCTGCTTCACCTTGGCGACCTCGGCCGCGTCCAGGGTGTCCGAGCGGAGCTGGATGGTCGACGAGACGCCGCTGCCGACCTTCTGCGCCTCGTCGGCGGGCTTGCCCAGCGCGTCGGCGAAGACTTCCTTGGCCCGTTCTTCGGTGATCTGCCCGCTCTTGCCGTTGGCGGGCAGCTGGATCTGGGTGCCGCCTTCGAAGTCGATGCCGAAGTTGAAGCCCTTGACCCCCATCGACGCGATGCACACCAGCACCAGCGCGCCGAAGAAGAGGTACCAGCGCTTGCGGACACCGACGACGTTGAAGACGCCGCTGCCCACATACATCCGGTGGAAGACGCTCTCGCGTTTGTTCTCGGTGGTGTTCTTCTCGTCGACCACGGTCACGCCTCCTTGACGTTCGGGCGACCGGTGGCGGGACGGGCCGCCTTGCGCTCCGAGCCCAGCTGCTGCACGGCGCCGAGGCCGAGATTCTTGGGGTTGGACAGGAACTTCGACTTCGACCGGGAGACCATCGCGACCAGCGGATGCGTCACGAGGTAGACCACGACGAGGTCGAGCACCGTCGACATGCCGAGGGTGAACGCGAAGCCCTTCACGTCACCGACGGCCAGCAGGTAGAGGACCGCCGCGGCGAGGAAGCTGACCGCGTCCGCCGCGAGAATCGTGCGCTGAGCACGGGACCAGCCGCGAGGCACCGCGGACCGGAACGTTCTGCCTTCGCGGATCTCGTCCTTCAACCGTTCGAAGTAGATGACGAACGAGTCCGCGGTGATACCGATCGCGATGATCAGGCCCGCCACGCCGGCGAGGTCGAGGGTGTACCCGATCCACCGCCCCAGCAGCACCAGGACCCCGTACACGATGGTGAACGACAAACCGAGCGACAGGATCGTCAGCAGGCCGAGCAACCGGTAATAGAACATGCAGTAGATGAACACGGCCAGCAGGCCGATACCACCGGCGATGAGGCCCGCCTGCAGCGACGCGAGACCCAGCGTCGCGGACACCGTCGTCGCGTCCGAGGACTCGAACGACAGCGGCAGCGAGCCGTACTTCAGCACATCCGCCAGGTCCTTCGCCTCGGTCTGGCTGAACCGGCCGGTGATCTGGGTCTGGCCACCGAGGATCGCGGACTGGATGGTCGGCGCGGAGACGACCTGCGTGTCGAGGACGAACGCGGCCTGCTTCTGGACGTTCTTCGAGGTGAAGTCGCCCCAGATCCGGGATCCGTCACCCTTGAAGTTCAGGTTGACGACCCACTGGGAGTTCTGGGTGTCGTAGCCCGAGGACGCGTCGGAGATCTCGGTTCCGGGCAGGAACTCCGGCTCCAGCAGGTACTTCATGGTGTTCTTGTCACCGCAGGCGACGAGCGGCTTGTCGGTGAGGTCGTTGCCGACCAGCGGGTCCGCGATCTTGGGGTCGCAGTTGAGCGCGGCGAAGGCCTTCTCGGCCGCCGCGGCCTGCTTCGCCTGGTCCGTCGACAGCAGATCGGGGTTCTGCCGGAGGTTCCGGGCCTCCTCGATCTCCCTCTTCGTCTTCTCGTCCGCGTTCTCGTCCGGCTGCTGCTGCGGCGCGCCGGCGGCGCCACCGCCACCGTTGGCCGGGCTGCTCGGCGGGGCGCTCGCGCCGGGCGAGGACGGCGGCGCGGACGACGGCGTGCCCGAAGCGGGCGGGGCCGAAGGCTGCGGAACCGGGGTCACCGGCTGCGACGTCACGACCTTCCGGAAGCCCAGCTTCGCGGTCTTGCCCAGGGTCTTGGCCTGGTCGCCCTGCTCACCGGGGACGGTGATGACGACGTTGCTGCCGTCGAGGACGACCTCGGTGCCGCTGACGCCGATACCGTTGACCCGGCGCTCGATGATCGAGCGGGCCTGTTCGAGGGACTCTCGCGGAGGGTCGCCGCCGTCGGGGTTTCGGGCGGTCAGGGTGACCCTCGTGCCGCCTTGCAGATCGATGCCGAGCTTCGGCGTCGGCTTGCCGCTACCGGTGAAGAACACCAGGGCGTACAGCGCCACCACGATCAGGGCGAAGAAGGCGAGATAGCGTCCCGGGCGGAGATGCCCGGCCGGTGCGGCCACTGTGCTTCGGTCTCCTCGGACGGACTGGGTGTTCCCCAATGGACTTGGCTGTTCACCTACCGGACGGGAGTCCGGTGGTACCGCGAACACGCACGACTATGACGACGGACACGCACGCAGCACCGAGACACTACTCGGTGCTGCGTGAGCCCGGCGTTGGCCCCGCACCTACGAAAGTCTGGTGTCGGGGATGGCCTTACAACCGCTACTTCTTGCCGTGCTCCAGCGGAGGAGCGACCTGAGCGCCGGACTTCTCCTCGACGCGCTCGTCGTCCTTCGACTCGATGGCAGGCTCCTCGACGACGGCCTCGTCGTCGATCGTGTCAGCGTCGTCTACGTCGGTCTCGACGACCGGCTCGACCTTCTCGCGGACGGCCTGGCGCAGCCAGGTGGTCACGACGCCAGGAGCGATCTCGAGGTCGATCGTGGTGTCGGCGGAAGCGTCGGCGACAGACGCGTAGAGACCGGAGGTGGTCATCACCCGGTCACCGGGAGCCAGGCTCGAGAGCAGCTCCTGCTGCGCTGCCGCCGCCTTCTTCTGCTTACGGGTGCCCATGACGAGCGGAATCGCCACAACGAGCATCAGGAGCAGCGGCAGCAATAACTGGTTCATGATTCTCCATTTCGAGCGGACGCCGCGCGGTGCGCTGTTTTGTCCGGTTTGGCGGGGTGTGCTCTCTCCGAGTGTGCCAGGTGCCAGCGGAAACTCCACCACCACCCGTCGTCACCACGGGCCTCGGACCGCGTGAACGGTCCGGTCAGTCCTGGTCGAACAGGTTCGGTCCGCCCTGCTCGCCGCGGGTGGCACCGGCCGGGACCGGCAGGCCGAGGTGTTCCCACGCGGCCGCTGTGGCGACCCGGCCGCGAGGAGTGCGGGCGAGCATACCGGCGCGGACCAGGTAAGGCTCACACACCTCCTCGACGGTGGTCGGTTCTTCCCCCACCGCGACGGCCAGCGTGGACACGCCGACCGGGCCGCCGCCGAAGGAGCGGACCAGCGCGGTCAGCACCGCCCGGTCGAGCCGGTCGAGGCCGAGTTCGTCGACGTCGTAGACCTCCAGCGCGGCACGCGCGATCTTGCGCGTGACCTTGCCGTCGGCCCGGACCTCGGCGTAGTCGCGCACCCGGCGCAGGAGCCGGTTCGCGATCCGGGGGGTGCCCCGCGATCGGCGGGCGATCTCCGCGCAGCCGTCCCGGTCGATGTCGATGTCGAGGATCGTGGCGGCACGCCGGGCGACGAGTTCGAGTTCGCTGTCGCTGTAGAACTCCATCTGACCGGTGAAACCGAACCGGTCGCGCAGCGGGCCGGTCAGCGAGCCGGACCTCGTCGTGGCGCCGACCAGCGTGAACGGTGCGATCTCCAGTGGAATGCTGGTGGCTCCGGGCCCCTTGCCGACGACGACGTCGACGCGGAAATCCTCCATCGCGAGGTACAGCATCTCCTCGGCGGGACGGGCGATGCGGTGGATCTCGTCGATGAACAGGACGTCGCCGGGCGCCAGGTTCGACAGCATCGCGGCCAGGTCGCCCGCGCGTTCCAGAGCCGGTCCGGAGGTGATCCGGATGGCGGCGTTGAGTTCGGCGGCGACGATCATCGCCATACTCGTCTTGCCCAGCCCCGGCGGACCGGAGAGCAGGACGTGATCCGGCGGGACACCCCGGCGTCGCGCGCTTTCCAAGACGAGTTCGAGCTGTTCACGCACCCGTGGCTGGCCGACGAACTCGTCCAGCTTGCGGGGGCGCAGCGTGGTCTCGACCTCGCGTTCGCCCGTCTGCGGCAGCGCCGAAAGCGTCTCGTCGTCGGCGTCGAATTCCGTCACGGCCTCATAGTCCATGTGGCCGGCTACCGCTTACGCCCGAGGGTGGCCAACGCGGCGCGCAGCACGGACGACGTCGTGTGGCCTTCGCCCTCGCCGAGCACCTTGTCGACGGCCTGTTCGGCCTGTTTGGCCGGGAACCCGAGGCCTGCGAGCGCTTCGACGACCTCGCCTCGCAGCGCGCCGGGCGCGACGACCGCCGGGGAGCCGTCCGTCGGCCCGGCGAGCGCGGTGACCTTGTCTCGGAGTTCGAGCGTCAGCCGCTCGGCGCCCTTGCGGCCGATGCCGGGCACCTGGGTGAGCACGGTGATGTTGCCTTCGACCAGCGCGGAGCGCAGCTTGTCGGGATCGAGGACGGCGAGTGTCGCGAGCGCGAGCCGCGGGCCGATCCCGGAGACCGTCTGCAGCAGGCCGAACAGTTCGCGGGCGTCCGCGTCGGCGAAACCGAACAGTGTCAAGGAATCCTCGCGGACCACGAGCGCCGTGTGCAGCATCGCCTCCTCGCCTCGGCGAAGCGTCGCGAGGGTGGCGGGGGTGGCCTGCACGGCGAAGCCCACTCCCCCGACCTCGATCACGACGTGGTCGAGACCGATGGAGAGGATTTCACCGCGTACCGAGGAGATCATCGAGCCGCTCCCTGCGTCTTTGCTTCCTTGGCCGCGGCGGCGAGCCTGGCCTTGTGGTTTTTGGCGATCTCGGCGGCCCTGGCCTCGGCTTCGGCGAGCCGGACCCGCATCGGTTCGCGCCACAGATGGCAGATGGCGAGCGCGAGCGCGTCCGCGGCGTCCGCCGGATGCGGTTTGACCTCGAGGCCGAGCAGTCGCATGACCATACCGGTGACCTGCGCCTTGTCCGCGCGCCCGGACCCCGTGACGGCGGCCTTGACCTCACTCGGGGTGTGGAACACGACCGGCAGCCCGCGTTTGGCCGCGGCGAGCGCGACGACGCCGCCCGCCTGCGCGGTACCCATCGCGGTGCGCACGTTGTGCTGCGCGAAAACCCGTTCCACGGCGACGGCCTCGGGCTTGTAGCGATCGAGCCAGCGTTCGACGGCGTCGGAGATCCCCAGCAGCCGCACGGAAAGATCGGCGTCCGCCGGGGTCCGCACGACGTCGACGGCCACGGCGCGGACGGTGCGGCCCGTGCCGCCGTCGACCACTCCGAGCCCGCACCTGGTCAGACCGGGGTCGACCCCGAGTACCCGCACGCGTTTTCCTCCGCACTTCCGGCGAACATCCGTTCGAGCCTGAGGCTACCTGGGGATCCCTCCGGGCAAGATGAGGACATGCCGAGCCCCGACGAGTTCACCGTTCATCTGGGTCTCCAGCCGCTGCCTGTGGAAGGTGGCCGCTGGGCACAGAGCTGGCGCGACGAGACCGCTTCGGCGATCTACTACCTGCTGGTGCCGCCGGAAACGTCCGCGCCGCACCGGCTGGACCGGCTGGAGATCTACGCGCACCAGGCGGGGGCGCCGGTGCGGATGCTGCTGTTGTTCCCGGACGGGCGGGTCTCGCGGCCGGTGCTGGGACCGGACGTCGCCGCTGGTCAGCGTCCCCAGGTGGTGGTGCCCGCCGGGGTGTGGCAGGCGTCGGTGAGCACCGGTGAGTGGAGCCTGGTCGGGACGGTGGTGGTGCCGCCTTATACGGACGACTGCGTGGAGTTCCGGTCCGCGGCGGCCTTGGCCGCCGAGTGGCCGGACGCCGCGGAGGACCTGACGCCCTGGCTTGGGTGAGTGAGCGTTACCCCGGAGAGCCGGATCTCGCGTGATCAGGCACGTAACTCGCGTGATTGGACGCCGCACTCGATGATCCGCCTCTGATCACGCGAGTTACGTGTCCAATCACGCGGGTTACGTCTCTGATCACGCGAGTGCGGCTTGGCTCGTCCCGAGCGCGATGAAGGGGCCTTTCATCGCGAAATTTGCGATGAAAGGCCCCTTCATCTCAAGCCTCAGCACACCTCAGGGGCCGTCGACGCCCGGCGTCCAGCTCTCCGGGTCACCGGATTCGGTCAGCACCGGCTGATACCGTGCGAAGCCCTCGGGCGCGTCCGGATGCCAGGGGAAGTGCCCCTCCGGCGTGGCGACGATCAGCTGCAGCGCCGGGAAGTCCCCGTCCGGGTAGATCAGGAACGCGCTCCCGAAGTACTCGGGATAGTGCCCCTTCGCGACCCGTTCGAAGACCACCGGCGCGCCCTCGAAGAAATCGTCGTACTGCTTTCCGACCTCGAAGATCTCGCCGGCGGCCGCGCGGTCCACGTAGGCGTCGAGCAGGACCGGCCCCATGTTGCCGGGCAGTCCGATCACGACCGCTTCCGCGACGTTGTGCAGTGCCCAGGCGCACGCGGTGAAGCAGAAGGCCGCTTCCTCCTCGTCGCCTTCGACCGCGATGACCGCGTTCCCTCTCGCCTTCGCCTGTCCCTCGATCCACTGGATGAGTTCGGTTTCTTCGGCGGTGAGGGCGTCGGCTTCGGAGGTCGTCACGCGCGACATTGTGCCCCACGCGAGCGCCCGCACCTAGCCCCGGGACCGATTTTCCGCGGCATGGCGGGGAAATCGATCAGCCGACCTCGGCCATCACCTCGTCGGACACATGGAATCCGGCGCAGTGCGTACACGTTCTGCACGTCGTCGCGAGCAACCGATCAGCCGACCTCGGCCATCACCTCGTCGGACACATGGAATCCGGCGCAGTGCGTACACGTTCTGCACGTCGTCGCGAGCAATCGATCAGCCGACCTCGGCCATGACCTCGTCGGACACATCGAAGTTCGCGTACACGTTCTGCACGTCGTCGCAATCTTCGAGCGCGTCGATGAGCTTGAAGACCTTCTTCGCGCCCTCGACGTCCAGCGGGACGCTGACCGACGGCAGGAACGTGAGATCCGCGGACTCGTACTCGAAACCGGCTTCCTGCAAGGCTTTCCGGACCGGGACGAGGTCGGTGGCCTCGGAGACGATCTCGAAGTTCTCGTCGAGGTCGTTGACCTCTTCGGCGCCCGCGTCGAGCACGGCCATGAGGACGTCATCCTCGCCCGCGTCACCCTTGGGCATGATCACGACGCCCTTGCGGTTGAACATGTAGGCGACCGAGCCCGGGTCGGCGAGCGAGCCGTTGTTCCGGGTGAGCGCGGTCCGCACCTCCATGGCGGCGCGGTTCTTGTTGTCGGTGAGGCATTCGATCAGCACGGCCACACCGTTCGGGCCGTAGCCCTCGTAGGTGATGGTCTGCCAGTCGGCGCCACCGGCCTCTTCACCGGCGCCGCGTTTGCGGGCGCGCTCGATGTTGTCCTGCGGGACCGAGTTCTTCTTGGCCTTCTGGATGGCGTCGTAGAGCGTCGGGTTGCCGTCCGGGTCGCCACCGCCGGTCCGGGCCGCCACCTCGATGTTCTTGATCAACCGAGCGAAGAGCTTGCCGCGCTTCGCGTCCAGGTTGGCCTTCTTGTGCTTCGTGGTGGCCCACTTGGAGTGGCCGCTCATCTCTCCTCCATCTACTCCTGTGCCCGCCGCTGAGCACAGTGTCGGTTTCGCTTAAGCCTGGCGCACGAGGTCGACGAACAGCCTGTGCACGCGCTCGTCCCCGGTGAGTTCGGGGTGGAACGACGTGGCGAGTACCGCCCCCTGCCGGACCGCGACGATCCTAGCGGCCGTGTCGTCCGAGCCCGGCATTTCGGGGACACTGGCGAGTACCTCGACCCCGTCGCCCGCCTTTTCGACCCACGGGGCGCGGATGAACACAGCGTGCACCGGGCCGCCTTCGATGCCGGTGAAGTCGAGGTCGGCTTCGAAGGAGTCCACCTGCCGCCCGAACGCGTTGCGCCGGACGACGACGTCGAGACCGCCGAGTTGCCGCTGGTCAGGCCGTCCGTCGAGGGCCTGGCGGGCGAGCAGGATCATCCCGGCGCAGGAGCCGAACGCGGGCATCCCGTCCGCGATGCGCTCGCGCAGCGGCTCCAGCAGTTCGAAGGTCTCCAGCAGCCTCGACATGGTGGTCGACTCGCCGCCCGGCAGCACCAGACCGTCCACTTCGGACAGTTCACTCGCGCGGCGGACCGGCAGCGCACGCGCACCGGCGCGTTCCACCATCGCGGCGTGCTCCCGCACGTCGCCCTGCAGTGCGAGCACGCCGACCACCGGCCGTGCTCCCGTCGCGATCGCCACCCGACCTCCCGAAAGACCTTCCTCCTAGCTTAGGCGCTTCAGGGAACGGCCAGGTCAGGGGACCCCGGCCAGCCGCAGCAGGGCGGCGGTCGCGGCGGCCGCCACGACGACCAGCGCGAACGGTGCCTTCCGCCAGGCGAGCACGCCGCCGACCAGGACCCCAGCGGGCCGGGCGTATCCGGCGAACTCGTGTCCTTCGGTGAGCGCGGCGACCGCGACCAGCGCGGCCAGCAGCACGACGGCCGAACGCGCCATCAGTTTCTCGGCCTTGGGCGACACGGTGAACCGCGCCTTCAACACTGGTCCGGCGAACCGGAAGGCGAAGGTCCCGGCCGCGAGCACGCCGCCGGCGATGATCAAGTCCAGCGGGTCCATCAATGCACTCCCTCGGGTTCACGTTCGGCGGGTTCCTTCGCGGCCACACCGGCCAGCACGCCGACCAGCGCGAGCAGCACCGGCAGCCCCGCGGGGAGGAACGGCGTCGTGGCCAGCGCGACGGCCACGCCGACGAGCACCGGCAGCCGGGCGGCGCGGTCGCGCAACGACGGCAGGACCAGCGCGAGCAGGACGGCGGGGAAGGCCGCGTCGAGACCGAAGGCGTCGGTGTCGCTGATCGCGGTCCCGGCGTAGGCCCCGGCGAGGACGCCGACGTTCCAGCAGACGAACAGCCCGATCCCGCACACCCAGTACGCCGCCTTGCGCCGCTCTTCGTCGCGCTGGGCCAGGGCGAACGCGACCGATTCGTCGATCATCAGGTGGCTGCCGACGATCCTCGACGACCACCGTTTCCCCAGGACGTCGCCGATCGCGAAGCCGAAGGGCAGATGCCGCGCGTTGGCGAGCAGACCCGCCGCGACGGCCGCCACCGGGCTGCCGCCGGCCGCGATGATGCCGACGAACATGAACTGCGAGGCACCGGCGAAGACCAGGACCGAAAGGAGCATGGGCGCCCAGATCGGGAAGCCGGAGCCCACCGCGATGGCGCCGTAGGAGATGCCGACAATGGTGTCGGCGAGGCAGACCAGCCCGATGTCACGGAGAAGATCGCGTCCCAGGACACGAGTGGTTGTTCGCCATATCGAACGCATAGCGTCATACAATGAACGAACGCAGCCGTGTTCGTCAAGGCGAACGCAACGACCGATGGAGCGAACGCATGTCCCCGACCGCGTCCGACGGCGCACCTCTGGACGTCATCGCCATGTCCCTGCGCCGGGAACGTGCCCGCACCGGGCTGTCCCTCACCGAGGTCGCCAAACGCGCGGGCATCGCGAAATCCACGCTCTCGCAGCTGGAATCCGGGACCGGGAATCCGAGCGTCGAGACGATCTGGGCGTTGTGCGTCGCGCTCGACGTCCCGTTCTCCCGCGTCGTCGAACCCGAACGCCCCCGCGTGCAGGTCATCCGCTCGGGCAGCGGGCCGACGGTGTTCGCCGAGCACGCCGATTACGCCTGCACGCTGCTCAGTTCCTGCCCACCCGGCGCCCGGCGCGACGTGTACCTGATCCGCGCCGAGCCAGGGAAACCGCGACTCTCGGATCCGCATATGAGCGGCATCGTCGAGCACATCGTCCTCAGCGCGGGCCGCGCCAAGGTCGGGCCACTGGACGAGCCGGTCGAACTGCTGCCCGGCGACTACATCTGCTACCCCGGCGACGTCCCGCACATCTTCGAGGCGCTCGAACCGGGCACGTACGGCGTGGAGATCGCCGAGTACACCTGATCAGGCAGGCTCCTCGGCCTTCTCCTCGGTGACGTCGGCGAGCTTCCAGCCGCCCTTCCGCCGCAGTACCAGGACGTAGTACGCGATGGACAGCAGGGCGACGCAGGCGGTGACGATCAGGCTCGGGCGTCCCACCGCCGGATCGAGCAGGTTCTGGTAGACCACGAACACCAGGACGGCCAGCGCCAGCACCGGCGCGACCGGGAACCACGGCATCCGGTACTCGGCATGCGCGGTGGCACCGGTACGGCGACCGACGATCGCGCCGAGGCAAAGCGCCGCGTACACCGCCACGATCGACGTACTCGTCACCACCAGCAGCAGTTTCGGGTCGACGAAGCAGAGCAGCGCGGCCACCAAGCCGGTGCCGACGGTGGCCACCCACGGCGTCCCGAACCTCGGGTGCACCGCGGCCAGCGCCCGGTTGACCGGCCTTGGCCACGCCCGGTCGCGGCCGCTGCTGAACAGCATCCGCGAGCTGATCAGTACGATCGCCAGCACCGCGTTGATGATCGCGAGCGCGACGGCCAGCCCGAGCACCGTGTCCAGTGTTCCGCCGCCGCGCGAATCGATGAAGTAGGACAACATGTTCCCCGAGGCGAACAGCGCGTTCAGATCGGGCGCGCCGAGCAGGACCGCGGTCACCGGGACGAGCTCGGAGAGCACGGTGATGCCGAGCGCGAGCAGGATCGCCCTGGCGATTCCCCGCGAGGCGTCCTGCGTCTCCTCGCCGAAGTAGACGGCCGAGCCGTAGCCGTTGTAGGCGAAGATCGCGACCGAGGTGGCGATCGCGATGGCGCCGACGGTGGCCGGGCCACCGTCCGAGGCGACCGGATGCGCCAGCAGGTCGGTGAACGACCGCGCCGGATTCAGCAGCCCGAGCGCGCTGACCACGATCAGCGCGAGGATCTCGATCGCCAGGAAGATCCCGGTGACCCAGGCGTTGAGCTTGATGTCGAAAACGCCGACGACGGCCGCGACCACGCAGGTCACGGCGGCGATGACCGAACCGGGCACACCGGGAAGGAGCACGCCGAGGTAGGTGCCGACGCCGAGCGCGATCACCGCGACGATGAGCACCTGCGTGATGATCATCAGCCCCAGCACGGCGAAGCCGGGCAAGCGGCCCAGAGTGCGGGTGACGATCGCGTACTCGCCGCCCGCCAGCGGGAACGCCGACGCCAGTTCGGCGTAGACGAAGGCCATGAAAACTCCGACCACCGCGGCCGCCACGAAGCTGTAGAAGGCACCCGTCCCGGCCCCGGAGATCACCCCCGGCGCGATGATGAAGACCGACGAGGCGGGACTGATCGCGGAGAGTGTGATGAGCAGCGTGCCGAGGGTGCGCAGACCGCGGCGCAGGGCGGGAGTGGACACGGCCGACCTCCTACAAGGTGGGTTCCTTGAATCTCCTTCGGAAAACCGTTGAGCACGCATCAAAGGCCTTCCATCGTGTGACGTCAAGAGCCGAGCGCGCTCGGCGCTTGCGTTTTTCGAACAACCTTCGAAGAATGGGTACATGGCGAGACCGAGCAAGGCAGCGGAGCGACGTACCGAATTGATCGAGGTGGCCAGACGGGCCGTCCTCGAACGCGGCGTGCTGAACCTGCGGCTGAGGGACGTCGCCGAGGGCGCGGGCCTGTCGTCGGGTTCGGTCCTGTACTACTTCCCCACCCTCACCGATCTGCTCCAAGAGGTGCAGCGAGAGGCGGTGGCGCGCTTCTGCTCGGCGCGGGAGCAGGCCGCGGGTGCGAAGACGACCCCGTCCGGCCGGCTGCTGGCGATGATCCGCAGCGGCCTGCCCACCGGTCCCGGCGACGAACTTTGCGTGCTGCTCTACGAACTCGGCACGATCGCCCGCCGCGATCCCGTGTACGCCGCCCGGCACATCACGCTCTACGAGCAGCAGGTCCGGATCTACACCGGCGTCCTCGAAGCGGGCGCCGCCACCGGCGAGTTCACGCTGACCGCCGACGCGGTGTCGATCGCGCGGAACCTCGTCGCGCTGGAAGACGGCTACGGCCTGCACCTCACGCAAGCCGTCCCGACGCTGGACACCGCCACCGCCGAAGCGATGTTGCTCTCCTACGCCCGCACAGCCACGTCGAACCCCTTGGAGGACCGTCCATGACCCGCGCCCGCGACCTGGGTGTCCCGCTGCCCGGCCGGACCGGCGAGCACAACGCGCTCACCGACGTCCCCGGTGTCGAGATCGGTTTCACGACCCTCGTCGAAGGTGAATCGGTCCGCACCGGCGTCACCGCCGTCCTGCCGCGCGGACGCGAGGATTTCGCCGTGCCGTGCGCGGCCGGGACGTACGCCCTCAACGGCAACGGCGAGATGACCGGTACCGCGTGGCTGGCCGAGACCGGTTCCTTGACGCTGCCGGTGCTGATCACCTCCACGCACGCCGTCGGCGCGTGCCATCGCGGCACGATCGACTGGGTGGTGCGGGAACGGCCCGACGTGGCCGCCGAATGGCTGCTGCCGGTGGTCGCCGAGACGTGGGACGGCTACCTGAACGACAGCACCGCGCCGACGATCCACAGTGGACACGCCATCGCCGCGATCGACGCCGCGCGAACGGGTCCGGTCGACGAAGGTTCCGTCGGCGGCGGTACCGGGATGACCTGTTACGGCTTCAAGGGCGGCACCGGCACGGCGTCCCGCGTCGTGTCCTACGGGGACGATCAGTACACCGTGGGAACGTTGGTACAGGCCAACTTCGGCTCACGTCGCGAACTCACCGTCGCGGGCGAGCACGTCGGCGTGGAACTCGGCGCGGACAACCCGATGGAGGAGGACTGGGCGGCGCCGTCCGGCGCGGGATCGGTGATCGTGCTCGTGGGTACCGACGCGCCCCTGCTGCCCGGCCAGTGCACGGCCCTCGCCCGCCGTGTCCCGCTCGGCCTCGCCCGCACCGGGACCGCCGGCTCCCACTTCTCCGGCGATCTCTTCCTCGCCTTCAGCACGGCGAACCAGGGAGCGCTCACCAGCCGGTTCCCGCGGACGGAGGAGGCCGAGTACGAAAGCATGCGGTTCGTTCCGTGGGGCAGGCTCGACCCGTTCTTCGAGGCCGTGGTGCAGGCGACCGAAGAGGCGGTGCTCAACGCCCTGTTCGCGAACGAGGAGATGACCGGTCACCGAGGTCGCCGGGTCCCCGCGTTGCCGACGGCGCGGTGGCCTAGGTCCCGATGAGTACCTTCGCGGGTGCCCGCGCGAGGTCCAGCCGGACTCGCGAGGCGCAGATCTCGTCGGAGAGCGAGTCAAGCAGCTCCAGCGCGCGGCGCAAGCAGGACATGGCGTTCCGCCGGTCTTCGCGCCGCAAGTACAGCTGACCTCTCCTGCGCAGGATGAGCGCCGTGCGGTGCGGGTCCTTCAGCTCGGCGCACAGCCGTCCGGCTTCGTCCAGCGCCGCCTCCGCCTCGTCGAGCAGGCCGAGCTCCGCGCTCGCGACGGCGTACGAGGTGTGGGCATGCGCCATACCGAGGACGTCACCGATCTCGCGGAAGAGCGCCAGTGCCCGCCTCGCGGTCGCGCGCGATTCCTCGGGCCGTCCGGTGGCGCGGGCGAGGACGCAGAGTCCGGTCAGCGCCCTGGCCCGCCCGGCGGGGTCGCCGATCCGCTCGCTGATCCGGCAAGACTCAGTGAGCGCTTCACCCGCCGCACGGAAGTCGTCCCGGTACAGGTCGATCTGGCCGATTCCCCTCAGCAGCGCGGCTTCTCCGCGTGCGCACCCGGACGCCCTCGCCGCGGTGAGCGCGCACCGGTGGCATCGCGACCATTCCGCGTACAGTCCATTGTGGTCGAAGTAGGACGCGATCACGACGGCGAGTTCCCAGGCGAGCTCGCCAAGCCCGGCAGCCGCCGCGTGCGAGACGGCCGCCTCCAGCGCGGGAAGTTCGCACCGGAACCACGAGACCGGTTCGGACACCAGTGTCTCGTCGAGCGAGGTCCGGGTCGCGCCGCCGGGTTCGGGCCGCAACACGCTCCGGGGCAACCGATCCGCGGCCTTTTCCGCGAGCCAGAGCCAGCCGCCGAGCACCCGTTCGATCGTCGCCGCGCGTACCTGTTCCGCCTCGGCCGCGACCTGCTCGACGGCGAACGCGCGCAAGAGGTCGTGCACTCGGTAGCGGGGTGCGCCGGTGGCCCGCGGAACCGGCTGGACCATATGCCGGTGCCGCAGCTCTTCGAGCGCGCGGGACGTCGCCTCGGGGTCGCCGTCGTCCGCCAGCGCCGCCGCCCAGACCGGGAAATCGGCCGCGGGCAGCAGACCGAGTCTTCGGAACTGCCGCTGCCGGTCCGGCGTCAATTGGCGGTAGCCGAGGGACAGGCTGCCGCGGACGGCGAGATCCCCGGTGCGCAGCCAGTCCAGGCGTCGCCGTTCGACGGCCAATTCGCCCGCGACGTCGGCGAGCCGCCACCCCGCGCGGTCGCCGATCCGGCTGCCGGCGATCCGCAAGGCCAGCGGGAGCCCACCGCAATGGTCGAGAACCTGCCGGGCGGCAACGGGGTCTTCGTCGATCTCGGTGAACTTCGAGAGCAGGGCCTCCGCGTCCTCCGGCGGCAGGAGGCCGACCGGGACCTTGCGGCCGAGTTCGAGGCCTGCCAGGGAGAACCGGCTCGTGACGAGCACAGCACAGCCGCCGGACGCGGGGAGCAACGGGCGCAGCTGCGCCTCGCCGGCGGCGTCGTCCAGGACGAGCAGCACCCGACGGCCGTGGACCAGGCTGCGGAACAGGCAGGCGCATTCGTCGACGTCGGCCGGGATCTCGTCGGCGGGAACACCGAAGGCGCGCAGGAAACCGGCGAGGACGGCTTGCGGCGGCCTCGGCTCGTTCGTGGTCCCGCGCAGGGCCGCGAACAGCCGTCCGTCGGGGTAGTCGGCCGCGACCCGGTGCGCGAGCCGGATCGCCAGCGAAGACTTCCCGACCCCGCCCGCGCCGGTCAGCAGCAGCACCGGCGGGGTGTCGCGGCCGTCGTCCTTGCCCAGTTCTCCCAGCAGGTCCGTGATGAGCGCGTCCCTGCCGACGAAGTCCGGGATCCCCGCCGGCAGCTGGCTCGGCACAGCGGGTTCCTGGTATGCGGGATATTCGCGGGCGCCCCTGCCCTGGCCCTCGCGCAGGATCTCGCACTGCAACGTGCGAATCGACGGCGAAGGTTCGACGCCGAGTTCGTCGACCAGCCTGCGGCGCCAGCCGGCGTAGACGTCGAGCGCTTCGGCCACCCGGCCGGCGCGGGCGAGCGCGGTCATCAGCTGGCCGCAGACCCGTTCACGGAACGGGGCCGCGGCCAGCAGGTCACGCAGTCCGGGAACGAGCCTGTCGTGTTCGCCGAGCCCGAGTTCGGCCTCGGCCTTGTCCTCCAGCACCGAAAAGCGCTCTTCCTCCCAGTGCGCGACGACCTCGGCCGCCGCGGGGATCCCGGCGAGCACAGGCCCGCGCCAGAGTTCGAGCGCGTCACGGAACCGTCGGGCCGCCTCGCGATGGCAGGCACGGGCGAGTAGTCCGCGGCCCTCGGCGATGAGGCAGGTGAATCGGCCGGCGTCGGTTTCCTCTGGCCCCGCGTCGAGAAGATACGCCGCTCCCCTGGTGAGAATCGGCGTTCCACCGGTCGGCGCGCGCAAAGCCCGGCGAAGACCCGATATCAGCCCTTGGACCTGAACTTTCGCCGAAATCGGTGGCGTCTCGCCCCAAAGCTCGTCGATCATCCGGTCGAGAGGAACCGGGCGCCCCGCCTCGATCAGCAGGAGCGCGAAGACCCGGCGCGCCTGCGGTGGGCCGAGTGGCAGGTCGGCACCCTGCCACTCGGCCGCGGGTTCACCGAACAAACGATAGAAATAATTCTTTTCCTTCACCGGTTTCTCCCCCGATATTCGAGACACCCGTAGCCGAGCGTGTCACAAATATCCGGAGGCGGCGTCCGGCATTCGAAGGAAAACCCGCTCAGCAGGCGCTGGCGGAGGTGTAAATTCTCAACGAAGTCGCCTGGTCGTTGTCACCGTTGCCGACATACGCCGATCGGGCTCCCGCCTGCATACAACGGCTGGTCCCACCGCCGATGTTGTAGTACCAGCGGGCGTCGACTCCGCGCCGGTTGTACCAAGACGACATTTGATCGTTGAATCCGTAATCGACCAGATTCTTCAGCCCCGGGTCCCGGAACTGCAACCGCCTGCCGGTGAAATCGCGGTTTTCCCAGAGGCACACATAGTTCGCGGCGCAATCCCCCGGCGCCATGGGCGAGAGCGAAAGTGTGGTCTCCCCGCCGTTCCACACGACCTCGTCACCGGCGACCTTCCATCCCGGGGCGAATTTCGCCGTGTCGATACCGGCTGCCTTCAACGTCGCCGCCCCGTCCGTCGCGGCCGAAGCGGGTGTCGCGACGAGTGCCGTCGCGATCGCGGCGGCGCCCATGGCGGCGGAAACGAACCGAAGTCTGCGCATTTGTCCTCCTTGATCCCGGCGTGCCCTCCGCACGCCGGGATCAAGGTCCCGTGATCCGCTACCCGATGCTTAAGCGGTCGAAAAGGGAACGAGGCGCGTTCGCTTAGCTCCGCTGGTGGCCGGTCAGAGCCAGTCGGCCTCGATGCCGCGGGCGCGCAGCGTCTCCAGCGCCTCGTCGTTGCCCGTGTAGAGCAGGGTCATCGACTTCAGGTGGGGAAAGTGCGCGACGTCGGCGAACTCGTCGACGTCGAACAGGGAGTCTTCGCCGTCCCAGTTCGGCGCGATCTGGAGGTAGATCTCGTTGCCGCCGTCCATCTCGATCTCGGTGATCTTCTCCGCGAGCTCGACGGGGACCTCGAGCGCCTCGAAGTAGGCCAAGGCCTCGGGGACGGCCTCGACGCTGCCGTCGTCGTAGGTGAAGCCCTTCTCGGCGGCGTACTGCCCCAGGTCGAACTTCGGCAGGAGTTCCTGGTTGTACATCAGCTCCTGGACGACAGCGAGCTTGAAGTTGGCATCGGTGAACTGGATCGACTGACTCATACGCCGAACCTTATAAGCGGTCACCCGTCGGGCGGTCCGTTTCCGGCGAACTCGCGTGCCGGGCGGTCCGGTGAAGTGATGAGCCCCGATGGCACGATGGCAGGCAGCGCCGACCTCGAAGTCGCGGCGCCGCACTGGGGAATGTCCATGGTGGATTCGGCCGACTTGAAAGCGTGGCTCTGATGACCGCATTGACCCTCGAAGACGCCCGGAAGGGCCTCGCCTCGCAACCGTTCAGCGTTCTGCTCGGGGCCAGGGTTGCCTCGTTCGGTGACGGTGCCGCGGCCCTGGAGCTCGACATCCGCGAAGACCTGTTGCAGCAGAACGGGTATCTCCACGGCGGCGTCCTCGCCTATGCCGCGGACAACGCCATCACCTTCGCGGCCGGGACCACACTGGGCCCGGATGTCCTCACCGGCGGCTTCAGCATCAGCTATCTGCGGCCTGCGAAAGGAATCCGGCTCGTCGCGGAAGCACGGGTCCTGCACAGCGGCCGTCGGCAAGCGACCTGCCGCTGCGATCTCTACGTGATCGGCGAGGACGGGACCACGACACTCAGCGCCGCGGCACAGGGAAGCGTGATGACCAGGAACGGTCCCACCACCTGATACACGCGGGACGGCCCGGGCTCGTCGACGAGCACCGGGCCGTCCCGTGCAGGAGCTGAGTCCTTACCAGCCGCGCTCGGAAAGGCGGTGCGGCTCGGGAACGTCGTCGACGTTGATGCCCACCATCGCCTCGCCGAGGCCGCGCGAAACCTTCGCGATGACGTCCGGGTCGTCGTGGAACGTGGTGGCCTTGACGATCGCCTCGGCGCGCTGCGCCGGGTTGCCGGACTTGAAGATGCCCGAGCCGACGAACACGCCTTCGGCACCGAGTTGCATCATCATCGCGGCGTCGGCCGGGGTCGCGATACCACCGGCGGTGAACAGCACGACGGGGAGCTTGCCCTTCTCCGCGACCTCCTTGACGAGCTCGTACGGGGCCTGAAGTTCCTTCGCCGCAACGTAAAGCTCGTCCTCGGGCAGCGAGGAAAGGCGGCGCAGCTCCGCGCGGATCTTGCGCATGTGCGTGGTCGCGTTCGAGACGTCGCCGGTGCCGGCCTCACCCTTGGAGCGGATCATCGCCGCGCCCTCGTTGATCCGGCGCAGCGCCTCGCCGAGGTTGGTCGCACCACAGACGAAGGGCACGGTGAAGGCCCACTTGTCGATGTGGTTCTCGTAGTCGGCCGGGGTCAGCACCTCGGACTCGTCGATGTAGTCGACGCCAAGCGACTGAAGCAGCTGAGCCTCGACGAAGTGGCCGATGCGGGCCTTCGCCATGACGGGGATCGAAACGGCCTCGATGATCCCGTCGATCAGGTCCGGGTCACTCATCCGGGCGACGCCGCCCTGGGCGCGGATGTCAGCGGGAACCCGCTCGAGCGCCATCACGGCGACGGCGCCGGCGTCCTCGGCGATCTTCGCCTGTTCGGCGGTGACCACGTCCATGATCACACCGCCCTTGAGCATCTCCGCCATCCCGCGCTTGACCCGGGCGGTGCCGGTGAGCGAGGTGGTGGCCGTGTTCGTGGAGTCGTCAGACACTGCTGGACCTTTCGGAAAGCGCGCGAGGTGGGGTGACCCCTCCGAGCGTAGGCCGCTTTTGGACCTCTCAAGCAGGCCAGTTCGCGGCGATTTCAGCAGTCCACTGGGTGATCTGGCCCGCATTTGGTCCTCTGGATGCGGTCCTTGCGCGCGCAAGGACCGCATCCAGAGGACCAA